>NZ_CAISIQ010000271.1 GCF_903885465.1 uncultured Nevskia sp. | reverse complement strand
GTGCAGTCCACGCTGCAGCGCTACAAGGAACTGCGCGACATCATCGCCATCCTGGGCATGGACGAACTGGCGCCGGAAGACAAGCTCGTCGTCGCCCGCGCGCGCAAGATCCAGCGCTTCCTGTCGCAGCCGTTCCACGTTGCCGAAGTGTTCACCGGCTCGCCGGGCAAGTACGTGTCGCTCAAGGAAACGATCCGCGGCTTCCGCGAAATCGTCGACGGCAAGCACGACGCGCTGCCGGAGCAGGCGTTCTACATGGTCGGCACCATCGACGAAGCGGTCGAGAAGTCGAAGAAGCTTTGATTCGTCGCGCAAGCGCAGAATCAATCCGACCCGCATCTGAGTAAGCAATGGCAACCATCGAAATCGACATCGTTTCCGCCGAAGGCCAGATCCACCACGGTCAGGCATCGATGGTGTTCGCCCCGGCAGAAATGGGTGAAGTCGGCATTGCGCCGCGTCATGCGCCGCTGCTGACCCGTCTGAAGCCGGGCGCAGTGCGCGTCAGGCAGGCAGACGGCAGCGAGCAGGCGTTCTTCGTCGGCGGCGGCATTCTCGAAGTGCAGCCACATCTGGTGACCGTGCTTGCCGATACCGCAATCCGCGCCAAGGACTGCGACGAAGCGCTGGCAAACGAAGCCAAGCGCCGTGCCGAGGAAAAGCTGTCGAACGCCAAGAGCGACGTCGATCTGGCGAAAGCCCAGGCCGAGCTGATCCAGGCGGTCGCGCTTGCCGACTTCCTGACCAAGATCAAGAAGTCGACGCACTGATACGGCGCGGGCTGATCGTGTTGTGAAATCGAACGCCGGCCTTTGAGTCGGCGTTTTTCATGGTGGTCCTGAAGCGCCTCACGGCCTTGTGATCGCCGCCGCTGATCGATCCAGCCGTCGGTTTGTCTTGAAAGTGACGCGGCAAGTCCGTAAATATGGGGCAGGCTTTGCTCCGATGGTGTTGACTGCAGGTTCAGCCATTGAAGCGGAGGCGCACTTTTTGCGTTCTGCAATGTCCCACAGATGTTCCAGGCACGAGTAACCGAATCCAGACCGATGCAAGTCTCCCTGTTCACCACCATCCGACGACTCGTCGCGACCCGCGCCATGCGGATTGCGTCCTTGCTCGTGTTCGCGATGTGCACGGTGACCTGGGTGGCGCAATCGGTATCCGCGATTCGGGACAATCCGCGCGTGCCGGGGTCCGATGCGGCGGCGATTGTGGCGTCGGCGAAATCCGTGGATATCGCGGCCGCAAAAGCGCTTGCCGTGCAGGTCGACGACGAAGCTGTCGACTGCTCTGCCGGCAGCGAAGGCGATGAATGCGAAGCCGACGTCATGGCCCTGGTGGCCCTCGACGAAACGCATGACATCAAGCTGTTCTTCCTGCGTGAATTCACGCATCAGATGCAACCCGCGGTTGGCCGCATTGCCCGCAACAGGGACTTTGGCGCCATCACCCGCATGTCGTCGGAAACTTTCCGCCCTCCGGATCTCCGGATCGCTGGGCGTTTGCTCCAGGCCTGAGTTCGTTCTCGGCTGCCGCTTGAGCGGTAGCCGGAGTCTCCAGGGCCTACCCGCAACGCGGCGCCATGCCGCCGGCGGATCGAGCAAGTAGTGCAATCCGATATTCCTCAACGTGACGATCGAACTGTGTCCGCATGAAGATGCGCGCCGCAGTCTCGTCCGACGACATACAAGGTGACGAGATGGAAAAGCTGATCAAGGGTTTCGAGTTGTTTCGCAAGGTCACGTACCCGACCAAGCAGCGTTTGTTCAAGAAGCTGGCTTCGGCCCAGGCGCCGCATACGCTGGTGATCACCTGCGCGGATTCGCGCGTGGTGCCGGAGTACTTCACTTCAAGCGATCCGGGCCAGCTGTTCGTGGTTCGCAATGTCGGCAACATCGTGCCGCCGTATGCGCAGTTCACCGGCGGTGTATCGGCCGCGATCGAATACGCCGTGGTGGCGCTCGGCGTGAAGGACATCGTCATCTGCGGCCATTCCGATTGCGGCGCGATGAAAGCGACGCTGAATCCGGCCAGTGTCAGCGAAATGCAGGCCGTCGCCGCCTGGCTGCGCCATGCCGAAGTGGCCAAGCATGTGCTCGACGAGAACTACACGCTCGACAGTAATTCGGCTCGTCTGTACGCACTGACCGAAGAAAACGTCATTGCCCAGCTGGACCATCTGCGGACCCATCCGTCGGTCGCTGCCCGCATCGCCTCCGGCAAGCTCGGCATTCACGGCTGGATCTACGACATCGAAACCGCCGATATCCGGGTTTTCGATCCGGATGAGCGCAAGTTCGTCACCCTGGAAATTCAGGACGACAGCGCCGCCGCGGCGATTCCGGTGGCAGCAGCCGATGCGCTCGCCGAGGGCAAGCGACGCCCGTCGACGGCAGCCTCGCGCGCCAATGGCATTCGCGCAGTGGCCTACGCCGGAACCGATCTGTGAGCACCGCGACGAACAATGTCGCCGGCAGCACGGCGCGCAGCGGCAATGTTTTCGCTGACTTCCTGGCGTCGATCGTGGTGTTCCTGGTCGCCGTGCCGCTGTGCATGGGCATCGCGATCGCGTCCGGCGTGCCGCCGGCGGCGGGCCTGATCAGCGGCATCATCGGCGGCCTCGTCGTCGGTGCCATTGCCGGTTCGCCGCTGCTGGTCAGCGGTCCGGCGGCCGGCCTGGCAGTGCTGGTGTTCGAACTGGTGCAGACGCACGGCATCGTGGCGCTTGGCCCGGTGGTGTTGCTGGCTGGGCTGATCCAGGTCGTGGCCGGCATCACCGGCCTTGGCATGTGGTTCCGCATGGTGTCGCCGGCGGTGGTCAACGGCATGCTGGCCGGCATCGGCGTGCTGATCATTGCGTCGCAGTTCCATGTGATGTTCGATGCCAAGCCGCTGCCGACCGGGTTCCAGAACTTCTTCGCGGCGCCGAAGCTGATCTTCAACTCGATCACCAACGGCGCCGGTGCCCAGGCGGCGCTGCTGGGCCTGGCGACGATCGCGATGATCCTGGCCTGGGACAAGCTGCGGCCTAAGCAGCTGAGGCTGTTCCCGGGCGTGCTGTTCGCGATCGTTGCGGCGACGGCGATCGCCGAGCTGATGCAGCTGCCGATCAACCGGGTCGCGCTGCCGGACAATCTGGTTGCCGGCATCGACTGGGTGCTGCCACAGGACGCGATGCTGTTGTTCTCCAAACCGGCATTGCTGGTCTCGGCGTTCGCCTTCGCGTTCATCGCCAGCGCCGAAACGCTGCTGTCAGCCGCCGCCGTTGATCGCATGCACAACGGCCCGCGCACCAAGTACAGCCGCGAACTGGCGGCTCAGGGCGTCGGTAACGCCATCTGCGGCTTGATGGGTGCGCTGCCGATGACCGGCGTGATCGTGCGCAGCGCGGCGAACGTGCAGGCGGGCGCGACTTCGCGGCTGTCGACGATCCTGCACGGCACCTGGATTCTCGCCTTCGTGCTGCTGCTGCCGTGGCTGCTGCGCATGGCGCCGGTTGCAGCGCTGGCCGGCATCCTGGTCTACACCGGCTTCAAGATGGTCAAGCCTTCGCAGGTCAAGGAACTGGCCGAGTTTGGTCGCGGCAATGTCGCGGTCTACGCGGTCACCGCGCTGGTGATCGTCGCCACCGATCTGCTGATGGGCGTGATGGTCGGCATCGGCTTCGCGCTGCTACGCCTGGCGCTGCGTTCGGCACGCCTGCACCTGAATCTCAAGGCCGGCAATCAGCCGAACCAGAAGACCTTGCGCATGGTCGGCTTCGCCACCTTCTTGAACATTCCCTGGATCGTGAAGATTCTCGACGACATCGAACCGGGCACCGAGCTGACCTTGGACATCGAACGTCTGCGGCACGTCGATTACGCGGTGCTGGTGCTGCTGCAGGATTGGGCGCGCATGGCGCCGGTCAACGGCTCTGCGCTGCTGGTCGACTGGGAACTGTTGAAGAGCCGTTCCGAAGGCGGCGACGAACGCCGCGAACTGGTTCAGGTCACGGCTTGAAAACCGGCTGATCGGCGGGTCTTTCGAGACCGGCTGATCAACTTTGGCCCGCCTCGCGATTCGCGCGGCGGGCTTTTTTATGGCCGTTGCAATGGCCTTATCATCGCCGCTGAATTCCAGCGCTCACGCCATGACAGACAGAGTCCACGCCATCGTTCTCGCCGCAGGCCAGGGCACGCGCATGAAAAGCGCGCTGCCCAAGGTGCTGCACCCGGTTGGCGGTCAGCCGATGCTCGGCCACGTGCTCGATGCCGCAGCGTCTGCCGGCATCGCCTTGTAGCACGTCGTGCTCGGCCATGGCTCCGAGAAAGTCAGCGCCTGGCTTGAGTCCCGCTCGACGGAACGGCCGCGCTCGGTGCTGCAGCAGAAGCAGCTCGGCACTGCACATGCCGTCTCGCAGGCGATGCCGGAGGTGCCAGATACCGCGCTGGTCGTCGTGCTCTATGGCGACGTGCCGCTGATCACGGCGGAGACGGTAGCGGCGTTGATCGCAGCCGCGAAGGACGGCTTCGCACTGGTCACCGTCACGCTTGATCAGCCGCGCGGCTACGGCCGCATCCTGCGCGATGCTGCGGGTCGCGTGACCGGCATCGTCGAGGAAAAGGACGCCACACCGGAGCAGCGCCAGATTCGCGAGGTCAACACCGGGCTGATGGCCGCGCCCGCACGCCGTCTGCGCCGCTGGCTGAGCCATGTCGGCAACGACAACGCCAACGGCGAGTACTACCTGACCGATGTCGTCGGCCTTGCGGCCAAGGACGGCATCGTCGTGCGCACGGTCAGTGCGGCTGCCAGTGAAGAAGTCGAAGGCGTCAACGATCCGCTGCAACTGGCGCGTGCCGAGCGCGCTTTCCAGCGCCGCAACGTGGAGCGACTGCAGCGCGACGGTCTGTACCTGGCTGATCCGGCGCGCTTCGATCTGCGCGGCTCGCTGACGATCGGCCGCGACGTGCGCATCGATGTCGGCTGCGTGTTGGAAGGCAAGGTCGAACTCGGTGATGACGTGCAGATCGGCCCGTACTGCCTGCTGCGCGATGTCAGCATCGCCGCCGGTACCCGCATCGACGCCTTCTCGGTGCTCCATGAAGCGAGCGCCGGCCGCGGCTGCATCATCGGCCCCTATGCGCGGCTCAGGCCCGGCACCGTGCTCGGTGACGGCGTGCATATCGGCAACTTCGTCGAACTGAAGAAGACCACGGTCGGCGACGGGTCCAAGGCCAACCATCTGGCCTATGTTGGCGATGCGGTGGTCGGCGCGCGGGTCAACATCGGCGCCGGCGTCATCACCTGCAATTACGACGGCGCCAACAAGTTCACGACGACGATTGGCGATGACGCCTTCATCGGCACCGATAGCCAGCTGGTCGCGCCGGTGACCATTGGCCGAGGCGCCTACATCGCCGCTGGTTCGACGATCGCCAAGGACGCACCGCCCGAGCAGCTGACCATCAACCGCTCGCGAGAGCAGCGTTCGTTGCCGAGTTGGAAGCGGCCGACCAAGGGCTGAGCTGAACCTGATCGCGATCGTCGATCAGGCGATTCGCAAGCAACCAGCTCCGGGCATCGTCGACATCACCTGCAAACCAGGCCGCTGCCGAGCCAAGGATGAAGCTGTAGCCCCAGGCATCCATGTCGGCGAATACCTGAGCGCGCGAGTAGCCAGGCAGTTGCTAGGCAAGCAGGCACTGCAGATAACAGACCGCGTTTTCCTCGGTGTCGGTGCCACCGGCATCGGTGTGAAGGCCGGCGCGGCGGGCGTCGTCCATGCAGATCCAGTGACAGGCTTCATGGAGCGCTGAATGCACCGGCGTGTCCGGTCGCAGATAGAGCTGCGCGCCGACCAGGCCGGCTTCCGGCTCGCCCCAGTAGCTGCCGGGAATAGTGGCGTCCGCCGGCAGCCAGACGATGCTCAAGCCCCAGCGGCCGAGCAGGTCGGCGAGGGCGTGATCGGGCAGGGCGGAACAGGGCGTGACCATGCGCGAATTAGAACAAATACACGCGACGTGGGCGTGTCACCAGCAGGCGCTGCTGGCGGCCCCGCTGCTGTCGACGGCGCTGCGCTCAGCCAGCTGGTTCAGGCTGAAGCTGCGGCAGCCGAGGTCATCGGCCTGCACACCTTGGGCGGTCGCGCTCAGGGTGTAGCTACTCGCGTCGCGGACCACGGTGACGCTGTAGCGATGGTCGGCGCTGTCCTGCGGACTGGTGATCACGCAGGCGGAATCGTCGTAGCGGCCGAACTGGGTCTGGCAGCGCTCCAAGGTCTGCGCCAGTTCGATCAGCGCGATCCGGGCATCGGTACGACGGCTCTTGCGTACGCTGTTCTGGTAGCTGGGCAGGGCGATCATCGCGAGCAGCGCGACCACCGTGACCACCACCATCAGCTCGATCAGCGTGAAGCCGCTTTGCGTGTGCTTCATCGCATCTGTCTCCACGACAAGCGGCCACCGGGCTCGACGGTGGGCGGCGGTTCGATGGTGGTGTCGATGCCGCCGGTGGTGCCGCTGGCCAGCTTCACTTCGAAGGCGCCGGTGGCGATGATCGCCGGCGTCTTGATGATGCCTTCCTTCGATTGCCGGCCGCTGACCGACATCCGCAGGCCGCCGACCACGATCTGGTCCTCGCTGTTGAACGCGGTGTCGCGGTTGAGATCGAACGGTGTGGTGACGCGTCGTGAGCCGCTGACCGCGTCGATTTCCATCAGATAGCTGTCGCCGCCGAAGCCGCAGGCCGCGGTGTTCGGGATCAGCGTGGTGAAGATCACTGCGCCGCCTCGGAGGATCGGCGTCGACACCTGACGCTCGCCGGCGTCCGGCAGGTTCAGATACCAACCGAGCTGGCTGGCGGTCGGCGTGTTGTTGGTGGTGGCGCGGACCTTCTCGGTCTGGCTGCCGAAAGCCTGCGTCACAGTGGCGATCACCTGCTGGCCGAGCAGCGAAGCGCGGCTGTTCGGTGGCGCGCTGCCGTTGTCGGCATCGCGGATTGCGTAGAACGTGTTGCCGACCGTGCCGGCGGTGTTGTCGTCGCTGCGGAAGTACGAACCGGTGCCGAAGTAGACGAGATAGCCGCCGTCCGGATGGATGCCCACTTCAGCCCGCGCGGTGATCGGCTGGCGATTGCTGGTGGTGCAGGGGTCGGCGCTGCAGGCGCGATACAACGGCACTGGCGTGGTGCCGCTCTTGAAAGCGAAATCCCAGGCCGCCGGGTTGCTGCCGCGTACGTCGATCTTCCACATATTGCCTTTCAGATCGCCGGCGTAGATCAGATCGGTGACCCGATCGCCGTCGATATCGACGGGGATCGGTGCCGACATGCCGTTGTCGGTGCCGACACCGGTATCGAACTTGCGGATCACGCTGCCGTCATCGAGCTTGACCAGATACAGCACGGCCTTGCCATTGGTGCTGTTGTAGCCATTGGCGATCAGCGCCGCCCACTGGCCGTTGGCCAGCCGCACGATCGCGGCCTGCGGATACGAGTAACCCATGTCGACGTCGCTGCTCGGCGTGAACTCCCACAGCACGTTGCTGGTGCCGAAGTTGGTGGGATCGGTCACGTCCAGCGCGAACACCGATTTGCCGCCGCCGCCCAGCGTGCCGAGCAGCACTGTTTTCCAGTTGCCGTTGATTCGGGCATCGAGCAGGCGCACGGCACCGTCGACGAGATAGCGATGGTTCTGGTTCCAGGCCTGATCGCTCACCGCACTCAGGCCGCTGTAGACGGCGTCCGGCACGTAGGCCAGTTGCTCGACGCCGTCGGTGGCGCGGAAGCCATGCAGCATGCCGTCGTTGGCGCCGACATAGACCATCGCCGGGCGGGCCTTGTAGGCGGCGCTGTCGCGGAACGCGGTGTAGCTGGTCCCTTCGGTGCCCGGCAGCTGCGCATAGCCGTAGTCCTGCAGGCCAGCGAAGGCGGGATCGGAATTGACGACGTCGCCGAGCACGGTGGTGGCGCTGCGGCGGCGCAGTGCGGGGGCCACGTCGCCCTCATTGCTGCGATCGCCGCGCAGCCAGCCGAGGCGGTTCTGGCCGTTGTTGTCGGTGGTGCCGGCGCCGTCCTTGTTCAGCGCCGCGATCTGCGTGCTGTTCAGCTGGCTCCAGAGGAAACTGCGGCCGCGATTGCCCAGGGAACGGGTCGGGTCGTAGGTCAGGATGTTGCGGCTCGCAGCGGCCGGCAGGCGCAGGGCGGCGTCCCAGATCGGCGTGCCGACGGTGCCGTCCAGCCGTACCGGCAGCGCCAGCAACTGGCCGCTCCAGTCGCCAGTGGCGAAGCGCGCCTGGTAGATCGCGGTATCGGCGGTCAGGCGAGTGGAGTTGGTCGCGATCGATGCGGCCGCGCTGGTTCGCGCGGCGATGTCGTTGAGCGCGTTCTGCAGCGCGGTCTGCAGCTGCGACGCGTTGTTCGCGGTGTATGACTTGCCCTGTCCGTACTCCGCGGCGTCCTGCAGCATCTGGTTGTTGATCGCCAGGCCGATCGAATAAGTCTGGATACGCTGCGTCTTGAACGTCGCATCTTCGTAGCTGACGCCAGTGAGATCGTTGCCGGATTTCTTCAGATCGGTGTCGTAGGCGAACTTGGCCATGTCATCGAGATACAGCGTCCAGGCTTCCTGGCTTTCGCTGGTGCCGCTCTGGCCGCGAAAGCCATCGGAGTAGCGCGGGAAGAACGGATAGGTTGCCGAGGTCGTCGATGGCGCCTTGGCATCCCAGTTCGGCAGGCTCAGGAAGCTGTTGGCGAGATCGTCCGGGTCGTTGGTCGGGAACGTGCTGTCGTAAGTCGGGAAGCCGTCGGTGACGACGATGACGAAGTTCTTCTGGCAGCGGTACTGCACCGGGCTCGTGTAGGTGCCGGTGTTGTAGTACGAAGTCAGTCCGCGGAAATAGCGGGTGATCTCGTAGAAGGTTTCGGCCAACGGCGTGTTGCTGTCGGCGGCCAGCGCGTTGATGGCGCTGGTGACGGTGGCCGGCGTGCTGCCGCAGCTCGCGACGATCTTGCCGCCCGGGCCCTGATCGCCACCGCTGATGGGCGGATTGAAGCGCGCCAGGCCCCAGCGCAGGGTCGGATTGGCGTTGACGATGCCGGTCGCCACACTTTTTGCCGCGCTCAGCCGGGTTTCGTTGGGGATAGCTCCGGTGGTGAGATTGCTGTTGCTCGCGTAGGTCGCGAACAGGAAGTTCAGGTAGTTGCCGGTGTAGCGGGTATTGGTGCCGGACGGTGTCGGCAGGCTCAGGCATTTGCGCGTGCCGGTACCGTTCTGCCGACCCTCCAGGCGGCCGCTGGAGCAGCCACCGACCTTGATGTCGCTCATGCCGACATTGCCGTCGGTGGCGGTCCAGCATTGCGTGTTGCTGTTGTTGCCGCAGGTACGCGGGCTCCAGTCGGCGTAGGTGGTCGACGGGTTGTAGCCGTCGGCCCAGATGATGTTTTCCATGCTGCCGGAGTTGTCGAACAGCAGCATCACGTTCGGCGCTACGGCAGTGGACAGGAATAGCGGCGCGTTCGACAGCGGGATGACCGCCTGCGCGGAACCGCTGATGGCGATCAGTGCGACTGCGGCATAACGGGCGATGGAGGCGCGCATGGTCAGGAGTTATCGGCCTGGGTGCTCAGCGCTTGAACGTCGACTGCAGCAACACCACCGGTGCCGGTTCTGCAGCCGCATTGGCACCCCAGGCGCGGGCGCTGATTCGATAGATGATCCGTTCGCGGCGATCCTGAGTGGCGTCGGCCTGCAGGCTTTCGCCGGGCGCGGGTTCGTCGATCACTTCGAGCTGCTCGATCAGGTATTCACCGCGGGCGAGATCGATCGGCGCTGGCGGCGCATCGCTGGTCACCGAGGCCGGCCGCCACGACGGATACGCCGTATCGGCAGAGGTGCGCTGCCACACCGGCTTGTAGGCCACGCTCGGCGCATCCGGGTTGGGCGGATCGGGCAGATAGAAGCCATCGGCGGCCGCGCTGGTGATGGCAACGAAGGCTGGCAGCATCGGTTGAGTCAGGGTCAGTTCGGCTTCGCGCAGGGCCGCTTCGGCCACCTGGAAAGCGATCTGGCGATCCTGGCTGTTGTGGCTCATCCGCTCTTCGAGCGTGGTGGCGCGCATCGAGCCGACCGCCAGCAAGGACAGCACCACCAGCACCACGAGGCCGATCATCAGCACCACGCCCTGTTCGCCGCGCGGTTTCATGGCCGAGTTCATGGCAGACGATTCCGCAGTGCCAGAGTCAGGGTCACGACCCGGCGCAGGCGGCCGTCGCTGAACGGGCCGACGCTGACGCCGAGCAGATCGAAGGTGTGCGGATCATTGGCGCCGGCGCGACGGCTGCTGCCGGCCACCAGCAGCGCCACGCGCACGCTGACCACGCGGCGCCAGGCGTCGCTGGTAGTGAAGGCACTGGCCGGGCGATAGACGTCGGGGACGCGGTCGCCATCGCTGTCGTCGCCGTACAGCACCTGCAGATTCTCGACACCTTCGGCGATTTCCTGCGCCTGATCGTCGACCACCCGCCACAGAGCCGGGCCGCTGCCGCGGGCGCTGTTGCGAATCAGATAGCTGACCGTGCCGATGCGGATCAGCTGCGCGCCAGCACTGAACTTGCGGCCGAGGTCCTGGGTCCAGTTGCCGGGCGCCGGCAAGCTGATCGCGTTGTGAGCGACGTTGCCATAGCTCACCGGCACGCCCAGCGAATTGTTGCTGCTGGCCACGGTGTAGGCGCTGAGCTGGAAGATCGCAGCACCCGAGCAATCGGCGACCATCACGATGTTGCCGGCTGCCAGCGGTGCCGGCGTCACCGGATTGATCCGCAGATCGGCCGAGCTAGTGGCCATGTCCTGGATCACGAAGACATCGGCGGCGAGGCTGGCGCGCACGGTCAGCACATCGGTACCGGCGACGACGTTGCTCAGGCTGCTCGGCAGTGCCGGTGACCAGCCGCTGGCGGTGGCATCGAAGCCTTCGGCGTAGCGGTCGTAGCGGTAGCGGAAATCGCTATGGGTGAACTCGGTGCGGCCGCTGCCAGCAGTGGCCGGATTCGGATTCAGTGCGTTGCGAATCTCGCCGGTATCGCTCAGGCAACCGCGATAGCCGGCCATGCGTACGTCCTGGCCGATGCGTTCGCTGATGTAGCGGATCGCTTCCTGGCGCGCCGCCAGCGATTCGGTGGTGACCGAGGTGCGCGCGGTGGTCAGGTAGACGCGGTAGATGCCGGCGAGCAATACCAGGCCGATGACCATCGCGATCATCACTTCGATCAGCCCCAGGCCGGCCAGCTTCCGCATCGGGCGCCGCCCCGTCACAGCGCGTTCACAGCTGGGTGCGGAGATTGACCACGCCGCTGCCGTCATTGCCGGCGCCGGTGCCTGATCGCCCCGGTTCCTGCCAGCGCACGGTGATGGTCACCACCTGCGCTTCGACGAACACCTGGCCGTCGCCAGCCGGCAGCGCGGCATCGAGTGCCGCCTTCCAGCTGGCCAGATCGGTGGCCGCCAGATCGGCAGCGCTGGGGGCGTCGCCAAAGGCGAGGTTGTAGCGGCCGCCGATTGCCTGGGCGCGATTCGCGCGCATGCGGTCAAGCAGATCGTAGGACTGGCCCACGGCTTCGGTCCGCAGCGCCGCGCTGCTGCTGTGCTGCAGGCTCAGCACCTGCAGTGACGCCAGGCCGAGCAGGCCGATCGACAGCAGCACGACGGCGATCAGGATCTCGATCAGCCCGGCGCCGCGCTGACACTGCGCGGAGGAAAACGTCGGCGATTCAGGCCGTGCAGGACGAGATCGCGACATAGGGGCGTCCCTGCAGACTGAGCGAGATGTTGCGCTGCTGGTCCTCGGTGCAAGCCGACGGCCGCAGGCGGAAGCTCGGTTCGCTGGCATCGGCGAGGAAGCCGGTCGGCAAATAGTTGATGCGGTTGGCGCTGCTGGTCAGCGCATCGCCGGGGCCTAGCGAACCGAACAGCTTCAGCACCTGCTGACCGCCGCTGGCCGTGCCGGCTTCATCGACCGTCGCTCGCACCACCATCCAGCCACCGGACCAGTTCAGGCTGTCGACGCACTGGTAGCGGGCGTTGACGTCGGTAGCCCCGACGACCACCCGATACGGACACAGCGACACCACGCGAGCGGCGCCGACGGCCTCGCTGCGAGCGAAATTCAGCGCACTGATCAGCGTGTTCGCCTCGGTCGCCATGCGGTTGCCGAGCATCAGATCGCCAACCGCCGGTGCTGCCAGGGTGCCGGTGATCGCGACGATCGCCAGCGTCGTCATCAGCTCGGGCAGCGAGAAGCCGCGGGCGGATCGGCGGGCGATTCGACGCTGGGTTCGAGTCTCGGTTCGGGGCATGGCGGCGTCCTGGCGAATGGCGGCGCCCGGCAATCGGAGCGTCGGCCATAGGCAATAACGGCCGCTTGCTCTAGTACTTTAGTTGTGCTGCTAAATAGCCGACGAGTGGTGCTTGGGCGGGCGGCGCGAGTCAGCAGAGGTGGCCGCGCCCATAAAAAACCCGGCGCGAGGCCGGGTTCCTTACCGCGAGTCGAAGCTCAGATGCGCGGTTCGATGCCGAAGGCAGCGAAGCCCTTGGTCTCGAAGTTCTTGCGGAACATGTCGCGCAGCTTGGTCGCCGTGGCGTCGTAGCCTTCCTTGTCGGTCCAGGTGTTGCGCGGATTGAGGATCGCGGCATCAACGCCCGGGCAGGACTTCGGCATCTTCAGGTTCAGGATCGGCTGGGTTTCGGTTTCGACGCCGTCCAGCTCGCCGTTCAGGGCCGCGTTGAGCAGCGCGCGGGTCACCTTCAGGCTCATGCGCTTGCCGGTGCCGTACTGGCCCCCGCTCCAGCCGGTGTTCAGCAGGATGCAGCGCGCCTTGTGCTTGGTCATCTTCTCGGCGAGCAGCTTGGCGTAGACGTTCGGCTTGTGGGCCATGAACGGGCCGCCGAAGCAGGCGCTGAACGTCGGCTGCGGCTCGGTGACGCCGACTTCGGTGCCGGCCACACGCGCCGTGAAGCCCGAGACGAAGTGATACATCACGTCGGCCGGCTCCAGGATCGAGATCGGCGGCAGCACGCCGAAGGCATCGGCGGTCAGCAGCACGATGGTTTCCGGATGCGGACCCTGGCCGTTCGGCATGACGTTCGGCACCACGCTCAGCGGATAGCTGAAGCGGGTGTTCTCGGCCAGCGAGCCGTCGTTCAGATCGAGCTCGTCCGGATGGCACTCGGCCATCGTCTTGCCCGGCAGCGGCGGCACGTTTTCGATGATCGTGCCCGGCTTCGACAGCGCTTCGGCGATCACCGGCTCGGCGGACTTGTCGAGATTGATCAGCTTGGCGTAGCAGCCGCCTTCGAGGTTGCAC
>NZ_CAISIQ010000270.1 GCF_903885465.1 uncultured Nevskia sp. | reverse complement strand
CGACGAGCTTCGACACCGTACCGTTCACCGCGATGCGACGGGGCTTGGCCGACTCGGGGATGCGGCGGACCAGATCGACAGTGAGCAGGCCGTTCTTGAGGGTGGCGGTCTGCACCTCGATGTAGTCGGCGAGGCGGAAACTCAGCTTGAACGCACGCTGCGCAATGCCGCGATGCAGGTACTGCGTTTCATCGGCGGTCTCGCGCCGGGTCGAGCCGATGGTGAGCACGTCCTTCTCGACCTGAATCTCGAGATCCTCGTCGGCCATGCCGGCTGCGGCTACGACGATGCGATACTCGTCCTCGCTTTTCTTCTCGACGTTGTACGGCGGATAGCTGGCAGCTTCAACGCGCATCGAAGCCTCGACGAGATCGTTGAAGCGGTCGAAGCCGATGGTGGAGCGATAAAGCGGAGCAAGGGAAAAGCTGTTCATGAAAATAACCTCCTGACAATCAGCGAAGTGGAATGTGTCGGAACCCGAACTGCGGCATCCCGACCAAGACGATCTATGGCAGATCTACTTCGTTTCAAGAGGTGTTCGGTACGCGTTCAGCGCTTCAGCCGCGAAAGTGATGCCGCTCCATCCGCTGCGCATGAAGTTGCGGATGTTCTGGTGGTCGCTCGCATCCGGGTGCTGCAGCACGTCTTCACGGTAGTAGCGACCGAAGCAGGCAAGCGTTTCGTTCTGGCTCAGACCCTGCAGCTTCGCGAACGCAAAGATCTTGCAAGAGCCGCCGTTCTGGTCAGCAGCGTTTTCGACGTCTCCATTCCGGAAGGCCGTCGGCGTGTACCGGTAGTGACTTTCGATCGCCGCAATGGCGTCGGCGAATTCGATCTGCTCGGGCGTTTCGCGCAGGCGTTGGAGGAAAGCGGTCAGCGACATGGTCGAGCGGAGTTCAATCGGGGTGCGCATTCTAGCCGCGCCTTGATCGAAAAAGTCGGCCGCATACCAGCCCGCCAAGTGGCAACGATGTCGTCTTTCGGACAGGTGTCGATCGGCCCGACCTGCAACCGGCAAAGCAGGCGAGGGCCGCCGGCACGACTGCCGTCAATGAAGACGCCGCGATGACCGAGGCATCAAAGCTGAAGAGGTAGCTCGAGATGTTCGCGGTAGATGAAATCGCGGTGCGCCATCAGGACCGGCGTGGTGGCTGCGCGCAGCGCTGGATCGCGGTTGGTGTACACCGCGCGGAACAGGGGCGCCATCTCGCAGAGGTCGGGCGGAAGCGGTTCGAGCATCGCTGCGGCGGTAGCCCAGTAGATGTCCAGTGCGGTAAGCGCATCGCCGATGAAGTAGCGCGAGCCGCCTGCCTGCTGTTTCTCGAGCTGAGCGGTGAACCGCTGCATGATCTCGACGCAGCGCCCCGGCGCCGCCGCCGATACTTCCGGCCCGTACCAGTACTTGCGACCAAGCTTGTCGTAGATGTCTCGCGTTGCCGCGTCCTGCTCCGGCCGCGTGAAGTCGCGCACCATCAGGTGTCGCCGGTTCCATGAGAAGCCGTTCTCGCTCATCAGTTCGTTAGCCAGACCGAACATCAGCAGGCGCTCGTCCCAGTCCTGCGGAATGAGTCGCGGCATGGGTGCCAGCCGCTCGAACAGGAACAGCTGTTCGATCCAGGTGCAGCGGGGCGGCTCATCGTTCCAGCAGGCGACCGGTGCGGTGGTCTGTGCGGTCCAGCGCAGCAGCTCGGGATTGGCGCCCAGCACATCCTGCCGCGCTCTTACGTAAGGCAATTTCTTGACATGCAGGATGCCCTTGGCCGCTTCGCTGAACGGCCCGGGGATGCCCGGCGTGAGCACCACGCGCAGGCCGGGCATGGCGATGGCTTCGGCGACTTCGACATATCGGCTCATACAGGGTCTCCAGATCCATCCGCTTTCGGCACCGATCCGGTCAGCGATGTTCGCGCCGAGATTTCGATCCAGTTGCCGTCGGGGTCCTTCACAAAACCGAAGCGCGCCACATCACGGAAGCTGATCGCGGCGCGTGCGAGCCGTCCACCGCGCGCGATGATCCCGCGCATCGCCACGTCGGCGTCGAAGATCTGCACGGTGAGATAGCGGTAGCCGAGACCGATGAAATCCTCGGTCTCGCTGCCGCCGGGACCTTCCTTGACGAACAACAGCGTGTCTCCGCAGCGGGCGGTATTCGCGTCGATACGATCGAACTCCATCGCGCCGGTGTAGAACGCCATCATCCGAGCCGGGTCGGGTGTGCGCACGGTGATGCCGATGCGAGTGAGCCCGTCGGTACCTGGCGGTACGAGGCGGACAGCGTTGCCATCTGCGTCCACCCCTTCCCAGTGCCCGTCGTGGCGCACGATGCTGAGGCCGACGTAACCCGTGGGCGGCAGCACCGGAAGCTCGTCGGCCCAGTGGTTGACCTTGATCACGGAGCCGTGGGCATCGAAGCGGTGCTGTACCCAGCCCGGCCTCAATTCCAGTTCGTGATCCAGGCGCAGGCCCGCGGTGCCTTTCCAGAACTCGCGTTGCGGCCCGATATCGCGCGTGAACAGGCCGAGGTCCAGGTGCTGCTTGGCGAGCTTCATCGGCGAGACCTAGTCCGGCAGATCATCGAGCGCATCGTTGTCGAGCGCCTGCAGCGCGCCGCCAATCGCCATGTGCATGAGCATCTTGTCGCCGCGCTCGGTGCGCTTGACGATAAGCGTTGCGGCAATGGCCACCGCGATCACGGCGAAGCTGTAGTGCGCGTAGTCGCGCAGCAGGTGATCGAAGCTGTAGTCGTGCACGCCGTGTCGCAGCAGATCCTCGTGGTACTCCTTGAGCAGAGCGCGCTCGTGAGTCTTGCGGGTCTGGCGGTCGAAGATGCCGCTGAGGAAGTAGGCGACGTCCATGCCGGAACCGAGAAAGTTGCTGGTCTGCCAATCGACCACGCAGATGCGATCGCTGGGAGCGCCGAACAGCATGTTGTCGGGTCTGAAGTCGTTGTGGGAAAAGCACTTCGGGAATTCGCGCGGGCGATTCCAGTACGCGTGATTGCGCACGTATTTGTCACCCACGCGCTTGAACTCGGGCGTGAGGTACTCGGTGTAGTGCTTGCAGACGTGATCCCAGGATCGTTCGATCAGCTCGGTGGTGTAGAAGCCCTGCGCACCCTCCGGCACATAAAGCCACGGCTGGGCCATCAATTCCCTGTCGTTCCAGAACGCCGCGTGCAGCAACGCTGCTTCCTTGAGCGCGCGGCGCGCCTCGTCCAACGTGCAGCCCTTGAACTGGTCACCCTGGCGCGCGGGCGCCATGTCTTCGAGCAGCAGCGTGAAGTCGTTGGCCTGGTCGATCTCGGCGACGTATACCGCGGGCGTGCGGATCTTCGCGCGATGCGCCAGCTCCCGGTAGAACATCACCTCGGAGCGATAGAAGCCCATGGTCTTGCCGGACTCGGCCGCCACCGCATTGGCCGAGGGAAATTTTCCGACCACCGACTTCGGCGCTTCCGGCGGCGGCGCGCCCTTGTATTGCAGGTGGAAACGGCGGGTCTCGCCGAGTTGGCCGGTGCCGACCTGCTCCATGCGCAGGCTCTCGACGCTGGCGTCCACACCTCGTTGCAGGAGGGCTTGCGTGATCCATGCCGCCGTTACCTGATCCGGCGTCACGATGGCGAGGGCTTCGGTCATGGAGCGCTCAGGCGGCTTTCTTGGACTTTGTCCACGCGACGGCCGACGGCTCCGGCAGCGGGCAGCTCTCGCTGACCAGCTGCGTTACCTTGAGAATGCGCCCTAGGCCCAACGCCATCGCGCTCCACATCAGCAGCTCGGTGATCTGCTCGTCGCTGAAGTATTTCTTCAACTCGGCGAAATGCTCATCGGTGATCGCGTGGTGGTTGTTGCCGAAGGCCGTGGCGAAACGCACCACGGCGCGTTCCTTGTCGTTCAGCGTCTTGCTGTCGACGCCAGGGATCGCGGAGATGTCCTGCTCGTTGACCTCGTCCGTGTAACGCACCGCCTGGCAAAGCTGGCATTGCGTGCCCTGCGCGATGGCGAGGCGGGCCAGCTCGGTGATGCGCGGGCCGAGCTTGTTGTCGAACCAGATGCTGAAGTAGTACGGGAAAAAGGTCTCGCAGTGCTTGGGGATGTTGCCGAGCAGACCGATGTACTCCTGGAAATGCGGCATGAACGCCGGATCAACCTTGGGGTACAGATCGTCCGCGATGCTGCGCAGGTAAGGGGTCAGATTCTGGTGTTCGACGGTTCCGACGAGCATGAGGTTTCTCCGGTGAGGCAGGGGCCTGCTCACGATGGTACGGAGGGCGGCGGCACAGAAATTGGCCAGGACTGACATCGGATTGGGCCAGAACGGACCCCGGAATCGCCCGACTATGAAAGGCGATCGGCAGCGCCATACTGGTCCGGTCAGCCAAGGTCAGAAGAGCACCGCCATGACGACTCTCCCGTCGCCACTTGTCCACGGATGGCAGGATCCGGATGTGTGGAGCACCGGCACGGTTGCGCCAAGCAAGCAGTTCGAATGCTGGCGAGCATTCGTGGTGGACGCGCACATGCGATGGGACATTCGCCCTGTTCGCTGCGACTGCTTCCCCGCGTACATGCGTCAGGGTCGCTTCGAGGGCTATCGTCTGACGCACCTCACTGCGCATCGCGGAGGTATCGTCGGCCGGCGCGGACCGCGCGAGATTGCGCTCGACGACGAGGCCTTCTTCAACCTCATCTACATCGCGGAAGGCTCGATCAGCCTGACCATCGGTGGTCAGGACATCGCGCTCATGCCGGGTCAGTTCACGCTGTGGGACACCACGCGGCCGATGCGTTTCGTCACCGGCGAGAACCTTCGTCAGATCACTTTTGCCGTGCCGCAGTCGGCGCTGCGGCGAGTGCTGCCGCGTGTCGATGCCTATATCGGGCAGCCAATCGACTCGGCTGCCGACGTGAGTCGGCTGTTCGTGAATCACCTGCTGTCGCTGGACGAGACCTTCGGCGAGTTGCCGCAGACCGCGGCTGGACACGTGCTACGCGCAACACTGGAGTTGCTCGCGGCCACGCTGCGCGCCAAGGACTCGACCGAACTGCACGATGGCTCCCACTTGCTGCTGCATCAGGCCATGAACTACGTCGAGCAGCATCTTGGCGAGCCGGCGCTGGACACTCGTGCAATCGCGCGCGCTTACGACATCAGTGAGCGCCATTTGCATCGCCTGTTCGAGCGAGCCGAAACCACGCCAGCAGCGTGGATTCGTCATCAACGTCTCGAGCGTTGCCGCAACGATCTCCACGGGTCGCCACGCACGAGCATCACCGAGATCGCCTATCGATGGGGATTTCGTGACTCAGGCACGTTCAGCAAGATCTTTCGCAAGGCGTTTGGAGTAACCCCTCGCCAGGAGCGAGCGGGCCTCGTCGACAAACCTGATCTCAAGGAATGAGAGCTGGTTGTCGAACGAGCTTGCTCTGCAAGGTCTCCGACTGGCGCGAGCGCGTGTCCTAGTCGGGCAGGGTTTCTCCGGAGCCGCCCATCTCGGCCGGGAAGTCTTTCATCTTCGGTAGCCCGTCCTTCACGCTCAGCACTTTCTCTGCGTAGTTGACGTGGACAGCCGGCAGGAACTTCAGCGTCGGGATCACGGCTGCGTAGACGTCGACCAGGCCCATCGGTGGATGGTCGCTGAAGACATGGCCGCCGCAAGTCTTGCACCACTTGCGATAGCTCACCGGCGTCTTGTTGTAGGTGCCGATGTTGTCGGCACCCTGTGTCACCTTCAGTGACTCCGGCTTCCACAGGCTGAACGCGTTGACCGGCCCCGCTGACCAGTGTCGGCAGGACTCGCAATGGCAGTAGCCCATCGCCACCGGCTCGCCACTGACGGTGAATTGCACCGCACCGCAAAAACAGCTGCCCTGATGTTCGCTCACGGTTGCTCTCCTTGATTGACGGGATTCACGTCGAGTTCCAACGAGCGATCTGCAATCGACTGTCGAGGCGACGCTTCAAGCTGCTCATGAAACGGTGCAGCATTTGCCGATCATACCCACCAGGTCGCCACCAGGTAGTGCAGTGATCACCGCCGGATCCGCCTTGATCATCTCGGCAAGCGGCTCAGGGTCTGCCCTGCGATTAGTGACCATGGCTGCCGCTCAGCCATCAAGCGCCGGGAACGACAGCCACCCACTCTTCACTTTTGCTCCAGAGCGTACGAGCCAGGTTTGCATCGCTGGCGATCTCTGAAGGTTGACTGCTGCGGCAGTTGTCGTAGTACAGGCCGCTGTCGCCAGCCAGTACCGGGTCCGTGGCGCAGTGCAGGGTGGTCGCCGCACCTTCGTCCTCGCTGATCATGAAGCGCTTGATCAGACCATCGAGCGGCCAGGGCACGGCGCGCCAGACATTGGTGGCAACGACGCCGGGATGGACGGCATAGCTGGTGACGCCGCTACCTTTCAGCCTGCGCGCCAGTTCCGCGGCGAACAGGATGTTGGCCAGCTTGGCGACGGCGTATTCCTTCAAACCGCCGGCACTCTGCGTCGGCCGGCGCAGCGCTTCGAAGTCGATGCCCTTGGCGTGACGATGGGCCTTGCTGGCGACGACCACGATGCGGGACGGTGCCGCAGCCTTCAGGGCATCCATCAGCCGTTGGGTCAGCAGGAAGTGGCCGATGTGGCAGACCCCGAAGCTCAGCTCGAAGCCGGATGCGCTCATCCCGCGTTGACCCGCCAGTCCGGCGTTGGCGATCAACAGATGCAGCGGCAGGCCGCGAGCCAGGAAGCGCTCAGCACACGTGCGGACCGAGGCCAGGTCGCCGAGATCGAGCGGCAGGAACTCGGCTCTGGCGCTGCCGCCGCTGCGCTGCGCGATGTCGTCGAGCACGGCCTGCGTGCTCGCTTCATTCCGGCAAGCAAGGAACACGTGCCAACCCTGCAGTGCCAGTTCCCGCGCAGTGACTTTGCCAATGCCGGAGTTGGCGCCGGTGACGATTGCGACCTTGCCGTTGGGCGTGATGGTGTTCATGGCGGATCAGATCTTGGGTAGCGAGGACGGGGTGATCAGCAGAGCAAATACTGATCGGCTTCTTGACGCCGAGCTTTCAGGAGGCAGCTTCCAGATTGGTGCGCACCTTGGCCAGGAAGGCCAGAAGTTGCTGCCGTTCGAGGAGACTCAAGCCCTCGACGGCCAGGCTGGACAGGCGCTGTCTCTGGCGGTGCAGGGTTCGATGGATGGCAGCGCCATCCGCCGTCAGGTAGAGCCGCAGATTGCGTCGGTCTCCTTCATCGGCCTTGGCCTCAAGCAGACCCCGATCCCGCAAGCCGCCGATCAGGCGAGCGAGTTGGCCCTTGTCGCGGCCCGTGTGGGAAACCAGATCGCTGAGGGTCGACCCGATCCGCCGCGAGAAAAAGCCCAGCACCTTGCTTTCCATGGTCGTGAGTTCGTGCGGCCCATCGCGCAGGACGCGGTACTGCTGCGCGCGGAACAGATGCATGACCGAATGGATCGACTCGACCACGGTCTCCGCGATCTGGCCTTCGGTTTGATTGACAATATCAACGGATTTTTGCATGATGGTTGATATTATCAACTACTAAGCCGGAAACTTGAAGCCCCGTCGTGACAAAGGCCAGGGCAGGTGACCGACGCAAAGGAACATCCGTGTATTCATTCACCGCAAGCGCGGAACGCCGGCTCCTCTGGCTGCTGGCTTTTACCCAGTTCACCGTCATCATGGATTTCATGGTGATGATGCCGCTGGGGCCGCAGATCATGCGGGCCTTCACCATTTCCCCGGCCGCTTTCGCCACCGCGGTCTCGGCCTATTCCTGGTGCGCAGGCTTGTCAGGGCTGCTGGCATCGATCTATATCGATCGCTCCGATCGACGCTCGCTGCTGTTGAGAATGTACGCGCTGTTCTCGATATCCAATCTGGTCTGCGCCTGTGCCGGCAGCTTTGAAGTCCTCTTGATTGCCCGCGCGTTTGCCGGAATCTCCGGCGGCGTGATGACGTCGCTGATCATGGCCATCGTCGGTGACGTCATCCCGTCTCATCGACGCGGCGCTGCCACCGGCATCGTCATGTCGGCCTTCTCCCTGGCCTCCGTGATCGGCGTTCCGGTGGGCATCGCATTGGGCGCTCACCTCGGCTGGAGCACGCCTTTCTTCCTGCTGTTTGGACTGACGCTGCTTATCGGGCTGATCGGATACTGGCTGGTGCCGTCACTGACCGCGCATCTGGCGGGCGGACTGCGCCCGTTTTCCAAGGCGTTGCCTGATCTCCTGAAGCTGATAGCCGAGCCACGCTATCGACCCGCGTTCCTGCTGAGCTTCAGCCTCATGGTCGCCCACATGATGGTGATCGCGTTCATCTCACCCTTCCTCGTCGCCAACCATGGGGTTGCTCCGGCCAGCATCGCCTGGATGTACTGCGTCGGTGGAATCGCGCCGTTCTTCACCTCACGACTGATCGGCCGGCTGGCGGATCGCTACGGCCATCGGCGGGTCCTGCAGGTGATGCTCCTCGTCTCGCTGGTGCCAGTGCTGTTCCTGACGCATATGCCGTCGCTTCCGTTCTGGGCGATCGTGCTGTTCTTTCCCTTCTTCATGGTTGCCATATCCGGACGCATGGTGCCGTTTCAGGCGCT
>NZ_CAISIQ010000269.1 GCF_903885465.1 uncultured Nevskia sp. | reverse complement strand
CGGCGCCAGGCCATGTCGGTGATGTGCAGCAGGCCGTCGATGCCGCCGAGGTCGACGAACGCGCCGTATTCGACGAGGTTCTTGACCACGCCGCGCAGGATCGCGCCTTCCTGGAGCTTCTCGAGCAGCATGTCGCGCTCGGCCGAGTATTCGGCTTCGAGCACTTCACGGCGAGAAACGACGACGTTGTTGCGTAGGCGATCGAGCTTGATCACCTTGAACTCGAGCGGCTTGCCTTCGAGATACGCGGTGTCGCGAACCGGACGGACGTCGACCAGCGAACCCGGCAGGAATGCGCGGACGTTGCCGATATCGACGGTGAAACCGCCCTTGACCTTGCCGGTGATGATGCCGATGACGGTTTCCTTGCCCTCGAACGCCTTCGTGAGGCGGTCCCAGGTCCGGATGCGTTCGGCCTTTTCTTTGCTGAAGCGGGTTTCGCCAAAGCCGTCTTCGACCGTTTCCAGCGCCACTTCGATGCGGTCGCCGACCATCACCGTTGCCGGTGCGCCGTCGACCATGAATTCGGCGATGGGAATGACGCCTTCGGACTTGAGTCCGGCGTCGACGATCACAACATCAGCCTTAACTTCGAGCACCAGCGCGGTAACGATGGTGCCAGGCTGCATCGACTGGCCGCCTGAGAGGCTTTCTTCAAACATCTCGGCGAAACTGAGTTCAACGACACTTTCGATCATTCAGCAAGCTCTATAAGTAGGTAACGCTTCCATGGAGCCGCCCTGGCAACATGGTCTGGGGTTTAAGAATCGCCATCCTGGCAATCCGCTTTGCAACGGTCCCGCTCTATCGATCCAGCTGCCGGGAACCCAGCAGTTTTTCAATGTTTTCCAGCACTTCCGGTACCGCCATCCGCGTCGTGTCGATCACTACGGCGTCGGGCGCGGCAACCAGTGGCGCCACTGTTCGCTTGCGGTCGCGCTCGTCACGAGCACGGACTTCTACAAACAGGTCGTCAAGATTAACACTTGCGCCTTTCCTGCTCAACTGGCGATAGCGGCGCTCGGCTCTCGCCTCGGGGCTCGCGTCAAGGAAAATCTTCAGGGTCGCATCGGTGAACACCACCGTGCCCATGTCGCGACCGTCGGCAATCAGGCCGGGCGCGGTACGAAAATCACGCTGCCGTTGCAGCAGCGCGGCCCGCACCACCGGCGCGGTCGCGATCTGCGACGCCAGATTGCCGGTGGTTTCGGCACGGATTTCGTGGGTCCAGTTGGCGCCGCCGACCAGAATCGCTTCGTCAGCCTCGGTTTCGCCGATGAACTGGATCTGCAGATCGCTCGCCAGCGCCGCCACTCGTTCATGAGCATCCAGCGGAATGCCGGCATGCACGGCGGCGAGCGCGAGGATGCGATAAAGCGCACCACTATCCAGTCGATGCCAGCCGGTCCGGGTCGCCAGCCAGCGGGTGACCACACCCTTGCCGACACCGCTCGGGCCATCAACTGCAATCACCAAGGGCAAGGCGGAAGTCACGAGGCCCGCTGCTCGCTGACTCGAAGGCCCGCCTTGCTCATCAGGCTGACGAAACCCGGGAACGAGGTATTGACGTTGGCGCAATCGAGAATGGTGATCGCGCCCGTCGCGCGCAGGCCGGCGATCGCGAAGCTCATGGCGATGCGGTGATCGCCCTTCGAGTCCACCGTGCCACCGCCAATACCGCCGCCGGTGATGATTGCGCCATCCGGCTGGGCGATCGCCGAAACGCCGAGCGCAGTCAGGCCATCGCACATCGCAGCAATGCGGTCGGATTCCTTGACTCGCAGCTCTTCGGCCTCGGTGACCACCGTCGTGCCGCTGGCACAGGCGGCGGCCACGAACACGGCCGGAAATTCGTCGATCGCCGAAGCCACCAGATCGCCGCCGATCGCGATGCCCTGTAGCTGTCCGCCACGAACCCGGATATCGGCCACCGGCTCGCCGCCGAACAGGCGCTCGTTGGTCAGGTCGATCTGCGTACCCATGCGACGCAGGATTTCGATGATGCCGGTGCGCGTTGGATTGATACCGACAGCCGTCAGCAGCAAGTCCGAACCCGGAACGATCGCCGCCGCCACCATCGGGAAAGTCGCCGAGGAAATATCGGCCGGCACTTCGATGTTGGTCGCGCGCAATTGCTGGCCACCGCGAACGG
>NZ_CAISIQ010000268.1 GCF_903885465.1 uncultured Nevskia sp. | reverse complement strand
GCGCTCATGAACACGCCTTCCTACAAGTCGCACATCTCCAGCCAGTACAACTCCGAACTGGAGGATGTCCGTCAGCGCGTGCTGGCGATGGGCGGACTCGTCGAGCAGCAGATCGTCGATGCCACGCGGGCGCTGATCGAAGCCGACAGCGAACTCGCCGATGAAGTCCGGCGCAACGATATCCGCGTCAATCAACTCGAAGTGCAGATCGACGAGGAATGCAGCGGCATCCTCGCAAGGCGCCAGCCCACGGCAGGCGATCTGCGCCTCGTCTACGCGGTAATCAAGACCATCACCGATCTCGAACGGATCGGCGATGAAGCCTCGAAGATCGCCCGCATGGCGATCGATCTGGGTCAGCACGAGCGCTCGCCGGCACCGCTGGTCGAGGTCGGCCATCTGTCGCGTCATGTCTCGCAGATGGTGCGCGACGCGCTGGATGCGTTCGCGCGTATGGACGTCGACGCTGCACTCGCCGTGGCCCAGGAAGATGTTGCAGTGGACCGCGAATACGAAGCGCTGCTGCGCCAGTGCATCACCTTCATGATGGAAGACCCGCGCACCATTCGCCGCGTGCTCGACGTGATCTGGTCGGTGCGTGCGCTGGAGCGGATCGGCGATCACGCCCGCAACATCGCCGAATACGTCATCTACTTCGTCAAGGGCAAGGACGTCCGCCACCTGGGTCTGGAAGCGATGGAACGCGAGGCGCGTAGCTGAGTCGGGAGCCTGGCGGGAGCGCTAGCCCACAACGGCGATCCGCGAGGAAAGCCGTTACCATTCTCGGTTCATGATTCGCATCAAATCTCCGCTCCTGCGCTGGCTGTTGATCGGCCTCGCGATCTCGTTCAGCGTCGGCCTGCTCGGGCTTTCGTTCTGGCTGGTCCGTCTCGATCAGGATGTGCGCGCCCGCTATGCGGGCGTGCGCTGGGTGCTGCCTGCGCAGGTCTATGCCTCGCCGCTGGAGCTGTATCCGGGCGCGCGGATCAGCGTCACCGAACTGCGTCGCGAGCTTGAACGGCTCGGCTATCGCGCCAGCGACGAGCTGACCGGGCCTGGCACTTTCGCCGTGAGTGGCAGCGAGCTGCGCGTCGATACCCGGGCCTTCGCGTTCTGGGATGGCGTGCAGCCGGAAATGCGTCTGGCGGTGAAGAGCGATGCCTCCAGCCTGACCAGCTTGCGGGCGATGGGCAGCGATGCCTCCATCGATCTGTTGCGGCTCGATCCGATGCTGATCGGCAGCATCTACCCGAGCCACAGCGGCGAGGATCGGGTGCTGGTCAAGCTGTCGGAAGTGCCGCCTCTGCTGCCGGCGACCTTGATCCGAGTCGAGGATCGCGCCTTTGCCGATCACTTCGGCATCAGCCCCAAAGGCATTTTGCGCGCGGCAGTCAGCAACCTGTTCGGCGGCAAAGGCCGCAAGCAGGGTGGGTCGACACTGACCCAGCAGCTGATCAAGAACCTGTTCCTGTCCAACGAACAGAGCTACGGCCGCAAGATCAACGAAGCGCTAATGGCGATCCTGCTCGAACGCCATGTTTCGAAGGACGACATTCTCGAGGCTTACCTGAACGAGGTCTGGCTCGGCCAGGACGGTTCGCGGGCGATTCACGGCTTCGGCCTGGCCAGCCAGTTCTACTTCAACAAGCCGCTCAACGAGCTGCGTCCGGCCGAGATCGCGCTGCTGGTCGGCATCGCCAAGGGGCCGACGGTCTACAACCCGCGCAAGTATCCGGAACGGGTCAAGGATCGCCGCGACCTGGTGCTGCAGCTGATGGAAGATGGCGGGCTGATCCGCGACGACGAGCGCGAAGCCGAAGCGCTGACGCCGCTCGGCGTGCTGAACAGCGTGGCTGGCGGTGTCGAGCGCTATCCGGCGTTCATCGACTTGGTGCGTCGCCAGATCAAAGGCCTGTACCGCGAGGAAGATCTGGGCAGCGAAGGCCTGCGCATCTTCACCACGCTCGATCCGCGCGCCCAGGAACGGCTGGAGGCGCGAATCATTGCCGACCTGCCGGATCTCGAAAAGAACCGCCAGCTGAAGCCCGGCACCCTGCAGGCGGCTGGTGTCGTCACCAGCGTCGAAGGCGGCGAAGTGCTGGCGATGGTCGGCGATCGCAATGTCCGCTATCCCGGTTTCAATCGTGCGCTCGATTCCCAGCGCCCGATCGGCTCGCTGGCCAAGCCCTTCGTCTATCTGGCGGCGCTGGCCGATCCGGGCCGCTACAACCTGTACAGCTCGATCGCCGACGAACCGATCGATCTGAAGATGCCGAACGGCAGTCATTGGGCGCCGAAGAACTACGACCGCCAGTTGCACGGCAATGTGCCGCTGCACGTGGCGCTGGCCAAGAGCTACAACCTGCCGACGGTGCGCATTGGCCTGGATATCGGCGTTGACCGCGTCCATGACCTGATCGAAGCCGCCGGCCTGCAAGGCCCGCCGCGGCTGCCGTCGATGTTCCTCGGTGCGATCAACGCATCGCCGCTCGACGTCGCACAGATCTATTCGACGCTCGCTGCCAGCGGTTATCTGACGCCGCTGCTGGCGATCCGCGAAGTCATGACCAAGGAAGGCCAGCCGCTGTCGCGCTACAGCTTCCAGCTCAAGCAGACACTGCCCGAAGGTCCGGTGTATCTGACCACCTGGGCGATGCAGAAAGTCATCGAATTCGGCACCGGGCGCTGGGCCGTGTCGGTGCTGCCGGCTGGCCAGAAGTTCGCTGGCAAGACTGGCACTACTGACGACGCCCGCGATTCCTGGTTCGCCGGCTTCGGCAGCGATCGGGTCGCCGTTGTCTGGGTCGGTCGCGATGACAACAAGCCGGTTGGCCTCGATGGTGCTGCCGGCGCGCTGCGCATCTGGGGCCGGCTGATGCGCGATCTCGACGCGCGCGGTATCGATCTGACGCCGCCGGCCGGTGTCGAAGAAGCGCAGATCGATCCGGTCACCGGCCTGCTTGCCGATGCGGGCTGCGCCGCGCAGGTGACGGTGCCGTTCCTCAGCGGCGCGCTGCCGAAGGATTACGCGCCCTGTGCGAATGCGGGACAATCCTCGCCACTGGATTGGCTGAAAGACATCTTCCGATGATTCCGTTTTTGACTGTCACGGCGGCCCGCAAGCCGCGTGTGCTGACAACCGTTGCGCTGATCGCCGTCGCCTTGCTGGCCGCCTGCGTAGCGCAGCCGACGGTGCCGACGCGGCCGGAATCCACGCAGCAGACCCAGCCACCCGCGCTACCGCCGACGTCAGCACCAGCCGAAACCATTCCGCCATTGCTGCCGACTCAGCCGCCGGTCCGTCCGCAGCCGTCGGCAGAAAGTTTCCCGAAGACGCTGGCGGCGGCCGGCACCGGCCCTGCGGTGCTGGCACTGGCCAGGCAGGCGCAGACCTTCCGCAGCGCCGGCCGTCCTCAGGACGCGCTCGGCCAGTACGAACGGGCGCTGCGCATCGAGCCGAAGAACGCCTTCATCTGGCAGGCGATGGCCGAAACCCATCTGGCACTGCATAACGTCGAGCAGGCCGAAAGTGCGGCGCGCAAGTCGAACAGCCTCGCACGTGGCAATCCCTGGCTGGAACTCGGCAACTGGCGGGTGATCGCCTCGGCGCTCGGCGTTTACGGGGATAGCCCCGCCGCGCAGGCAGCGCGGACGCGTGCCGACGAGATCGGTAGCGCGCTCGCTGCCAGCGGTGGTGGCGGCGCCATGCCGGCAGCCGCGTCCGCGGTTCCGTGAACGCGGCAGAACTGCTCGGCGAGTCAGGTCCGTTTGCGCGCTCGCTGCCCGGATTCGCGCCGCGTCTCCAGCAGCAGACGATGGCCGCGGCCGTCGAACAGGCGATTGCCGAACGCAGCCGGCTGGTCGTAGAAGCCGGCACCGGTACCGGCAAGACCTACGCCTATCTGGTGCCGGCGCTCGCCAGCGGCCGTCGTGTCGTGGTGTCGACCGGCACCAAGAACCTGCAGGACCAGCTGTTCTTCCGCGATCTGCCGAAAGTCCGCGATGCGCTTGGCTTGCCGGTAAGAGTCAGCTTGCTGAAAGGGCGCTCGAACTATCTCTGCATTTACCGCATGCGCAAGGCGGTGATCGATCCGCGCAGCCGCGTGCGTCGCGACAAATTGACCTACATCGACGACTGGGCGATCCGCACCGATAGCGGCGAAACCTCCGAACTGCCGCCGACCATCGCCGACGATCACCTGCTGCCGCTGGTGACCTCGACGGCCGACAACTGCCTCGGCGGCAAATGCCCGGATTTCGCCGAATGCCATGTGGTCAAGGCGCGCCGCGCCGCGCAGGCGGCCGATCTGGTGGTCGTCAACCACCATCTGCTGTTCGCCGATTTCCGGCTCAAGGAAGAAGGCTTCGGCGTGTTGCCGGGTGCTGACGCGATCGTCATCGACGAAGCCCATCAGCTGCCGGAACTGGCCACGCAATTCTTCGGCGAGCGGGTGTCGACCCGTCAGTTGTCTGATCTGTCGCGCGACATCGCCGTCGAGATCCAGGTGTTCCGCGACATGCCGCGCCTGAACGAAGCGCTCGATCAACTGGCGCTGGCGACGATCGAACTGGAGCGGCCGTTCAGCGAACTCGGCGGACGTCTATCGCTGGATGATTTCTCCACGCGTGCCGGCGCGGCTTCCGCCGTCGGTGCGGTGCGGACTGCGCTCGACGAATGCCGTGACTGTCTGCAAGCCGTTGCCGATCGTTCCACCGGCCTCACGCATTGCGCCGGTCGTGCAACGACGATGGCCAACACGCTCGACAAGGTTGCTGGCAACGCGGCACTCGGGCTGGTCCGCTGGGCGGAAGCGGTCGGCCGGGGCGGGGCGCTGCACGCCGCACCGATCGAACCGATCGAAGGCTTCAAGCGCTTCATGGCGACCTATCCTGGCGCCTGGATCTTCACCTCGGCGACCATCGCCGCCAACCAGGATTTCTCGCATTTCACTGCGACGTTGGGTCTAGATGACGCCGAAACGCTGCGCCTCGACAGCCCGTTCGATTACGCCGAGCAAGCGCGCCTGTATCTGCCGCCCGGCTTGCCGGACCCGAACGATCCTGACTATCCGGACCGCGTTGCCGAAGCACTGGTGCCGCTGATCGAAGCCAGCGGCGGCGGCGCCTTCGTGCTCTGCACCAGCTATCGGGCGATGGATCGCATCGCCGAACGCCTGCGAGCTTCATTGGCGTTTCCGCTGCTGGTGCAGGGCGAGGAAGGCAAGGCGGCGTTGATCGAACGTTTCGCGAAAGCCGGCAATGCCGTGCTGGTCGCCACCGCGAGTTTCTGGGAAGGCGTCGACGTCAAAGGTGCGGCGCTGCGTCTGGTCGCGATCGACAAGCTGCCGTTCGGCCAGCAGGGCGATCCGGTGTTCGAGGCGCGCATCAAGCTGATCCGCGAACGCGGCGGCAATCCGTTCAACGAACTGCAGTTGCCGCGCGCGATCACCAGCCTGCGCCAGGGCGTCGGCCGCCTGATTCGCGACCCCTCTGATCGCGGCTTGATCGTGCTTTGCGATCCGCGCATCCGCGGCAAAAGCTACGGCAAGCGCGTGCTGGCCAGCCTACCGCCGATGCCGGTGCTGACCGACCGCGCCAAGGTTTGTGATTGGCTGCGTGAGGAGTTGGCGGCGTGAAACTGCTTGCGATCGAAACGGCGACTGAAGGACTTTCCGTTGCGCTGCTATTGAACGGCGAGATTACCGAGCGCTTTGAAGTCGCCGGCCGCGAGCACTCGACACGCCTGCCGCTGCTGGTACCGCAACTGCTGGCCGAAGCGGGCTTGAGTCTGCGTCAGCTCGATGGCCTGGTCTGCGGCATCGGTCCCGGCAGCTTCGCCGGCGTGCGGATCGGCGTCAGCTATGTGAAAGGCCTGGCGCTGGGTTTGGATCGGCCGGTGGTCGGCGTCACGTCGCTGGCGATGCTGGCGCAGCGGGCCTTGATCGAACAGCCGGATGCGGTGGCGCTTGCGTCGATCGATGCGCGGATGGACGAGGTTTATTTCGGCGCCTATCGGCTCGTCGGTGGCGTGGCGCAAACGCTGGCTGACGAAACGGTCGGCCCGGCTTCGGCGATCGCAGCGCCAGCGGCGGATTTCTATCTCGCCATCGGCACCGGTTGGGGCGCGCATCGCGCGGCGCTGCTGGCGACCTTGTCGACGGCACCTCTGACCATCGTTCCGGATGCGCTACCGCACGCCGCTGCGGCATTTGCCATTGCCGCTCCACAGCTGGCGGCCGGGCAGGGTACGGACGCCGCGCGGCTGGTTCCGGCCTACCTCCGGAATCGGGTAGCGCTGACCAAGATCGAACAGCAGGCATTACGCGACTCGCGTCGCTGAGCTGCTCCGTCCGCGGTCCCGATATCAGGATCGAGCGGGCCTCGATCGCCCAAGCGGTCAATTCCAAAGGGAATTTCGTTCTCGTGACGATTCGCTCCCGGCGCAACCGATCGCGGAACGCTCGCGTTCCGACGGCCGTATTGCAACAGTCGTACACCATTCGTCGCCTCGTCCCGCGAGCGGCTAGCCGATTCGTTTTTGTCTTGCCATAATCCGCGCAGATTTTCCGTACTGCGCCGTATGGATGCAGTGCAACAACCCTCAATCAGCTGGCATTCAATCTGGAGAAGCCTCATGGGTCAGTACAACGCCCCGTTGCGCGACATGCAGTTCGTCCTTCATGAGTTGCTCGGCGTCGAAGCCGAGTTGAAGTCGATGCCGCAGCACGCCGAACTCGACGCCGACACGATCAACTCGATCGCCGAGGAAGCCGGCAAGTTCGCCAGCGAAGTGATTTTTCCGCTGAACCAGAGCGGTGACGAGGAAGGTTGTCACCTCGACAAGGCGACCGGTGTGGTCAAGGCCCCGAACGGTTTCAAGGAAGCCTATGCCTCGTATGTCGACGCCGGCTGGCCGGCACTGGCCTGCGATCCGGAATTCGGCGGCCAAGGCTTGCCGGAAGTGGTCAACAACGTGCTGTACGAAATGCTTAACTCGGCAAACCAGGCCTGGACGATGTACCCGGGCCTGACTCACGGCGCCTACGCAGCACTCCGCGTGCACGGCACGCCGGAGCTGAAGGCGCTATATCTGCCGAAGATCGTCTCTGGCCACTGGACCGGCACCATGTGCCTGACCGAATCCCATTGCGGTACCGATCTCGGCATGCTGCGTTCGAAGGCCGAGCCCAAGGGCGACGGCAGCTATGCGATCAGCGGCCAGAAGATTTTCATCTCGGCCGGTGAGCATGACCTCGCCGAGAACATCGTTCACCTCGTGCTCGCCCGTCTGCCCGACGCACCGGTCGGCACCAAGGGCATCTCGCTGTTCATCGTGCCGAAGTTCATCCCGAATGCGGATGGTTCGCTCGGCGCCCGCAACGGCGTCAAGTGCGGCGCGCTGGAACACAAGATGGGCATTCACGGCAATGCCACCTGCGTGATCAACCTCGATGGCGCCACCGGCTGGCTGGTCGGCGAAGCGAACAAGGGCCTGAACGCCATGTTCGTGATGATGAACGGCGCGCGTCTCGGCGTCGGCATGCAGTCGCTGGGTCTGGCCGAAGTGGCTTACCAGAACTCGCTGGCTTACG
>NZ_CAISIQ010000267.1 GCF_903885465.1 uncultured Nevskia sp. | reverse complement strand
CCTGCAGCCAGGCAGCCCGCAGCGCGAACAGCGCGCCGACGCGGTTGTTGCTCGCGCAATGAACCACGGTGTTGCCGCCGCCGGTCTCGGCCAGCAGCTTGTCGAAAGCCTTGACGTTGGCCAGGTTCAGCTCGTGCGGGCCGGCGATTGGCAGGTTCGCGTAAGCCATGCCGCAGCTCGCGGCAGTGGCCGCTTCGTCGAACTCGCCCTGCTCGGCACGCGGCCGCAGATTGATGACGTGCTTCACACCGGCGTCCTTCAGTGCTGCGAACTGCTCGGGTGCCACGGCGCCCGACGTCCACAGGTTCTCGGTCGGGTGCTTCTCGTTCAGCAGATTCAGGCTGGTCATGGTCGGGTCAAGTCAGTGGCGAATGGGGAGCGAAAGTGTAAGCGCTGGCGCTGCGGTAGGGCGGCCCATGGCCGCCGAAGCCGCGACGATCACCGATGCCGGCGGCCACGGGCCGCCCTACGGATGCCATGTTCGCCCTCGCAGACTAGGCAAGCTCGAACCGCTACGCTCCCGGCATCTCAGCCGACCGGATGCCCGCCGTGGATTTCAGCCTTGCCCCCGAACTCGAAGCGCTCAAAGTAAAAGTGCGTGACTTCATCGCCGATGAAGTCATCGCCTACGAGACCGACGAGCGAGTCACCCATCACGGCCCTACCGATGGCCTGCGCGACGAACTGGTCATCAAGGCCCGCCGCGCTGGCCTGCTGACACCGCACGCTTCGCGCGAGCTCGGCGGCCTGGGCCTGAGCCATGTCGAGAAAGCCATCGTCTTCGAGGAAGCCGGCTACTCCACGCTTGGCCCTATCGCGATGAACATCGCCGCACCGGACGAAGGCAACATCCACCTGATGGAAGTGGTCGCCACCGAGTCGCAGAAGGCGCGCTGGCTGGAACCGCTGGTCGCCGGCCACACCCGCTCCTGCTTCTGCATGACCGAACCCGCGCCCGGCGCCGGTGCCGATCCCTCGATGCTGAAAACCACCGCCGTGCGCGATGGCGATCATTACGTCGTCAACGGCACCAAGTGGTTCATCACCGGCGCTCACGGCTCGGCGTTCGCCATCATCATGGCGCGCATGGAAGACGGCAGCGCCACCATGCTGCTCAGCGACATGGACCGCGACGGAATCATCCTCGAACGCCAGATGGACGCACTGGACCGCTGCTTCACCGGCGGCCACGCCGTGGTCCGTTTCGAGAACTTGCGGATTCCCGTGGAAGACGTGCTCGGCGAAGTCGGCCAGGGCTTCCGCTACGCCCAGGTACGCCTGGCACCGGCCCGACTCACGCACTGCATGCGCTGGCTCGGCCAGGCCCGCCGCGCCCATGACATCGCCAGCCAATACGCCCGCGAACGCCAGGCCTTCGGCAAATCACTGGGCAGCCACGAAGGCGTGGGCTTCATGCTCGCCGACAACGAAATGGACCTGCACATCAGCCGCCTCAGCATCGCCCACTGCGCTTGGGTGCTCGATCAGGGGCACGCCGGCAAGGCCGAATCCAGCCGCACCAAGGTCATCGTCTCCGAAGCCATCTGGCGAGCCATCGACCGCAGCGCCCAGATCCTCGGCGGCAAAGGCGTGACCGGCGAAACCATCGTCTCCCGCATCTTCGCCGATGCCCGTGGCTTCAGGATCTACGACGGCCCGAGCGAGGTGCATCGCTGGAGTCTGGCGCGGGGGATTTTGAAGGGGAGGGAGTGATGGGTCGTTCTTCCGCGTCTTTGCTCGAGTTGGGTCGCTTTCGAATCTGGCGCAACTTTGGTTTAGGCTTTGCTTCCGACGGTTAGCAGCGACTTGGACCCAGAAACGGATTAGCGGTCAGCTGCAGGTACCGTTTGCGATCGAGTGCATTTGCTGTCGGTTCACGACGCGTTGATCTTTCAGGGGCTTGCGATGATTGTGGATTGCCTCAACAGCAAGAATTTTGGATTAGGGGACTTGGTCAGTACTCCCCCAACTCGGGGCAAGTCCCCTATTAGGTGTTGGGTGCTATGAAGCCATGGCGTCGAAGTCAAGGACAGTATCCATGCCCGAACTGCGGCGCAACTGTCGTAGTGCGTGAGAGTGAGCTTCTTGGCGGCTTTCCACTGACCCTTGCACTTTATCCACTGATTATCCTGGTCTTTCTAGCTCTTGGCGTCTTCGCAGAGCGCTACCACATCGCATCGTCGGCAGTGGTATGGGGCGTCTCTGCAATAGTCGCGTTCCTGCTGGCCCGGCCAATCATCGCCCGGCTCACATCGAGTACCTGCACTCAGTGCAAATCGATTTCGTCACTTAAGGAACTTCGTCGTCATGCGCGCACCCAACCAGTCGTTCAAGCCGACCGGCCATAAGCAGCCATGGCCGGCGGCTTAACTTAGGCGTTGGCCAGCATCATCAAATAGTTAAGGTCTTTAAATGAACGCTCAAGACAAAAAGAAAATCGAGCATCTTAAGTGGGCTGTGGAGAGTCGTGCACGCAATCAACGGTGCGCCGTAGTTTTGCTTGAGTCATTCACAGAGCACGAGAAGCTTTGGAAAACTAAGAAGTGGTCCCGGGCAGCGCAGGATTTGCTTTCGGTTTCGTTTTCACTGTGGCGGGCGGCATTCCTAGCGGACAAAGAGGCAAAGAGAGCGGCCGTTTTCTCTCACGCACGGGAGTTTCTTCAGAAAATTATAGAAGACAATGCGATTGGCTTCCCGCAGGATCGAAAGTCCAATGAATGGACATTCAACTACTACACAAGGAATGCACGAGCCGCCCTACAAGTTCTTGCTAAGTACTGGCCCGAACAGGTACTTGAATACGATGGCAAGAAGCGAACGCCCACCCAGAGATGGGAATACTGTCAGGACTTGCTCGACTCAGCAATATCGGAATTTATAAAGGCCGTAGGGGAGATTCAGGCTCACGAGCAAAATAGAACGAAAGTAGTGCAGCGGCGAGCCGACGCCAAAGCGCGACGAGCAAAATCCCGAAGCATTACGCTTTCAAATAGAAAGAAAGTTGTCAATGTTTAGGCTTGGTCTCTGCGCCATGCCGGCCAACAAGGGGTTCCACGCGACGTCCCGGCCTCCGCTGCTTTGCAGCTACATCCGGGCCGCGCGTGAACCCAGGCGTTGGGCCCATAAAAAGCAGCGAGTGATTCGATGATCGATGACGAAGTCGCACGACATGTAGTTAGTCAAGAAGGGTTACCAGCCCTATTCCCTACTCATGCGCATCACGTTAGCTTCTGGGAAGCGTTAGGTCGCGCTGTAGCGACGTTCGGGTTTTTAGAGGAAACGTTAGCTAAAGCCATATTTTCCTTCGCGGCAACTAAGCCTTACGCAGAAAGCGAGATAGAAGCAGCTTTTTCAGCTTGGCTTCCCAAGCTCGAACGTCTGCTATCAGATCAACTCGGCGGATTAATCGATACCTATGGAAAGGCTATCAGAGAGCACCCCAGAAGCACGATTTCGAACCTCAACGAGCTTCTCGGCGATCTACGTAAAGCATCCAGTACAAGGAACGTTCTCTGTCACGGCTCGTGGCGAGTCCCCAACACGTCCGGCGCGTCACTTCCTTTATTCATGAATCGCCAAAATGAACTCTGTACCACCACATTCGACGTTGAAAGCCTAGAGGGAATCCGGAAGCACACGGTCGTTCTTATATGTGCTGTCATCAATTCCGTCACCCACATGGGCTGGCAGTTCCCTGGCTCAGCTGGCCCGGGCAAGGTCGTTTGGCATCATGCTCACTCTGCTCCCTAGCTTGCGAGCGCCCAACAACGCGTTCCAGCCGAAGTATTTGCCTCCGCTGCGATACGGAAATCCTCGGCTGAACCCGGGCGTTGGGCGCCAAAGTGACGATCTGAAGACGTGATAAAGCCGCTACTGCATTTCGAAAAACCAACGCTGCAAGCACTTTATGTAGAAATGTGCT
>NZ_CAISIQ010000266.1 GCF_903885465.1 uncultured Nevskia sp. | reverse complement strand
CCGTAGGCTTGCAAGGCTTTTACCACGTCGTGCGAACTGGCCAGTGTCAGCTCCTCATGTGCCAGTCGTTGACCCGCGACGAGAATTTTCTGGCCCGATTCTCGGCGCTGCTGGCGGCGACGCAACCGTCCTATCTGCCCGCTCGTGATTGGCTGGCAGACGCCTATCTGGCTACGGCCTATGGCGTGACCGACGAAGGAAAGCGCGTCGAAGGCGCCCGTCAGGCGGCAAAAGAACTCAGCGATCTGATTCGACAATTTCCGGCCCTGCCTACTTCGTACGCTCGGCTTGCCGATTTGCTGGCGGCGCAACCGGAAGCCGCAACGGGGATCCCCGCAGCCGAACGGAAAACTCCGGAAGCGCTGTATGCGGAGGCGCTGCGGCGTGAACCCATGGATGTTCAAACGCGCATCAAGCTGGCCAGGCTGCTCGACAAGCGAGACCAGCACGAGTCAGCGTTCTCGCTGCTGTTCGATGACGGCATGGGTTGGTGGAAGGTCGCGGCCTTTCCGGACAGCGGCCGCAGCATGCTTCTGAAAGCGGCGATTCCGCTGGCGCTGAAACTCGGCCGCTGCAAGGACGCGATCGAGATGGCGCAGGGCTTGAGCATCTTCCTGCCCGACGATCCGCTGGCCAAGCCGATTGCCGGCTTGAGTGAGCGCCAGCCGCCCATCAGCGACGGTACCCTGGGCTGCGCCGCAGGTTGAGCCGAATCGGTCCGCCAGGTTGCATCACGCCGATACGCGCCTTACGGTTCGAGCATCGTCGTCTTGAAACCGTAGCCCGATGAGCGCCACCACTGCCTCCCTGCCAGCAGCCGAACCGAAGGCGGCAGCCAGCCCGCCGAAGACCGGCTTCGCCCAGCAGCCCGGCTATCTGTTCGGGCCGTGGATGGATTTCTTCTGCCTCGGCGGCGCCACTCTGCTGATCATTCCCTGGTTCGCCCTGCTGCCAACCGATTGGAAGGCATACGGCGACGTGCTGATCATCACCACGGCGGTCGCGCACTTCATCAACAACCCGCATTTCGCGCATTCCTACCATCTGTTCTATCGGGATTTCGGCAAGCGCGGCTTCAATGCCGAGTATCCACGCGAATGGCGTGTCCGCTATCTGATTGCCGGCGTCGCCGTGCCGCTGCTGCTGATCGGCTTTTTCCTGTGGTGCCTGGTCACCAAGAACGCGCGGGCGCTGGGCTTCAGCGTCAACCTGATGTTCTTCACGGTGGGCTGGCATTACGTGAAGCAGGGCTACGGCATGCTGATGCTGGATTCGGTGTTGAAGCGGCGCTTCTTCAAGGAAGGCGAGAAGAAGGTGCTGCTGTGGAATGCCTACGTGGTGTGGTTTCTGTCCTGGCTGCTGGCCAATGCCATTGCCTACAAGGCCGATTACTGGGGCATCTCCTATTACACCTTCGCCACGCCGCAGCCGATCCTGACCGCGATCGAAGTGATCGCCGGCCTCTCCTCGGCCGCCGTGTTGCTGATGCTCGGCCTGAAGTGGCGAGCGACCAAGCAGGTGCCGCCTTTCAACGGTCTCGTGGCTTACACCGTGGCGCTGTACCTGTGGCTGCTCTACCGCGATCCAGTGCTGACCCTGATCTTCCCGGCCATGCATTCGATCCAGTACATGGTCGTGGTCTGGCGCTACGAACTGAACGTGCAGCAGGACCGCAGCGCCGACGCGAAGTCCCCCGCGATGAGCTTCGGTCTGCACATGGCGCTGTTCTATGCGATCGCGATGGGGCTCGGGTATCTGGGTTTCTGGATGGGTCCGCAGTGGTTGTCGAAAGTGTTTCCGACGATGCTCGAAGGCGTTGGCAGTGGCGCCTTCCTGCT
>NZ_CAISIQ010000265.1 GCF_903885465.1 uncultured Nevskia sp. | reverse complement strand
TTTGGTAGGCGCGAATGGACTCGAACCATCGACCCCCACCATGTCAAGGTGGTGCTCTAACCAGCTGAGCTACGCGCCTGCGTAGTCCGCAATTATAGGAGCACGTGGGCAGACGTTGCAAGCATATTCGCGACCAAGTTGAGACTGACCGGGTTCAGCCCGAACGGGCGCCGAGCGCGGTCTCGCGGAGCCGCCGGAGTTCGTCGCGTTTCTTCGCGGCCAATTCGAATTCCAGGTTCTGCGCCGCTTCGCGCATTTCCTTCTCGAGCTTGGCGATGATCTTCGCGAGTTTCTCCGGTGCCATCCGCGCGTAATCGGTGCCTTTCTCGGCGACTCGGCGCGACGGCGTCGTGTCGTTCGCTTCGTAGCCCATCTTCATCACGTCGTTAATGCGCTTGGCGATGCTGGTCGGCGTGATGCCGTTGGCCAGGTTGTGGGCAATCTGCTTGTCGCGACGGCGATCGGTTTCGTCGAGCGCCACCCGCATCGAATTGGTGATCACGTCGGCGTACAGGATCGCCTTGCCGTTCAGGTTGCGGGCGGCGCGGCCGATGGTCTGGATCAGCGAACGAGACGAACGCAGGAAGCCCTCCTTGTCGGCATCGAGAATCGCGACCAGAGACACCTCGGGCAGATCAAGGCCTTCGCGCAACAGGTTGATGCCGACCAGCACATCGAACACGCCGATGCGCAGGTCGCGGAGGATTTCGGCGCGCTCGACGGTTTCGATATCCGAATGCAGGTAGCGCACCTTCACGCCATGCTCGTTCAGATAGTCGGTCAAGTCTTCCGACATCCGCTTGGTCAGGGTGGTGATCAGCACACGGTCACCTTGAGCCACGCGGATCCGAATCTCGCCGAGCACGTCATCAACCTGCGAAGCGGCGGGGCGAACTTCGACTTCCGGATCGATCAGGCCGGTCGGGCGCACCACCTGGTCGATGATCGCGTCGCCCGACAATTTCATCTCGTAAGGTCCCGGTGTCGCCGAGACATAAATCGTCTGCGGCACCAAGCGCTCGAACTCTTCGAATTTCAGCGGCCGGTTGTCGAGCGCGCTCGGCAGGCGGAAACCGTAGGCGACCAGGGTTTCCTTGCGCGCTCGGTCGCCCTTGTACATGCCGCCGATCTGCGGAACGGTGACGTGGCTTTCGTCGATGACGACAAGCGCGTCCGGCGGCAAATAATCAAGCAGGCAGGGCGGCGGCTCGCCCGGTTCGCGGCCGGTCAGATAGCGCGAGTAGTTCTCGATGCCGTTGCAGTAGCCGATTTCCTGGATCATCTCGAGATCGAAACTGGTGCGCTGTTCGATGCGCTGCGCTTCGAGCAGCTTGCCGTTGTCGGCGAAGTACTTGATCCGCTCCTGAAGCTCGTCTTTGATCGCGCCGCTCATCGCCATCGTCCGCTCTTTCGGCGTCACGTAGTGGCTCTTCGCGTAGACCGTGGCCCGCGGCACGCGTCGGCGGATTTCACCGGTCAGCGGATCGAAGTAGCTGATGCCGTCGACTTCGTCGTCGAACAGTTCGACTCGTACCGCTTCCTCGTCCGATTCTGCCGGATGAATGTCGATGATCTCGCCGCGGACCCGATAAGTGCCGCGCGCCAGCGCCACGTCGTTGCGCGTGTACTGCATTTCCGTGAGACGGCGGATGATTTCGCGCTGGCCGAGCTTGTCGCCCTTGACCAGGTGCAGAACCATGTTGAAGTAGGCCTCGGGATTGCCGAGGCCGTAGATCGCCGACACCGAGGCGACGATGATCGCGTCCTTGCGCTCCATCAGCGCCTTGGTTGCCGACAGCCGCATCTGCTCGATGTGCTCGTTGATCGCCGAATCCTTCTCGATGAAGGTGTCGGACGAAGGCACATAGGCTTCCGGCTGGTAGTAGTCGTAGTAGCTGACGAAATACTCGACCGCGTTATCTGGAAAGAACTCCTTGAACTCGCCGTACAGCTGGCCGGCCAGGGTCTTGTTCGGCGCCAGGATCATCGTTGGCCGCTGGGTGCGCTGGATGACGTTGGCAATCGTGAAGGTTTTGCCCGAGCCGGTGACGCCGAGCAAGGTCTGATGCGCCAGACCGTCCTCCAGGTTCTCGACCAGTTTCTCGATCGCCTGCGGCTGATCGCCGCTGGGCGCCCAGTCGGCCTTCAGCTTGAAGCCGCCATCGATACGACGCTTGAGCCGGACCAGCTTGTCGGAGACGTGCTCGACGATCAGTTCGGACTTGTGATTGGACATGGTGCGGACACCGCGAAAGGGGACCGCCCAGAGTACCCGTCCGCGACGGCCGGGGCTATCTCAGACTTCCGTTGGCGCGTCGACGCGACGCCGGCCGCGGCCAGGCAACAAGGTCAGCAGACAGGAACCGATCACCAAGGCGATACCGGCCAGCGACCACAGATCCGGCGTTTCGCCCCACAGTGCCCAGCCCAGTGCGCCGGCGAAGATCACCGCGGTGTAGGTGAACGGCCCGATGAACGCCGCCGGTGCCGAACCATAGGCGCGGGTCAGCAGCAACTGGCCGCCGGTTGCGAACGCGCCGACGCCGAGCAGCCATAGCCAGGCCGGTGCCGTCGGCGTCTGCCAGGTCCAGTGCAGCGGCGTGGCGGTGATGACGGTCGACATCAGCAGGAAATAGAAGACGATCCGCGACGCCGGCTCGGTGTTGCTGATCCGGCGGATGCCGATCATCGCGGCCGCGGCACTGACGCCGGACAGCGCTCCGATCAGCGCCGCCGAGCTGGTCAGTTCGGTGGTGCCTGGCTTGACGATCAAGGCGATGCCGGCGAGGCCGATCAGGGCAGCGGGCAGGGCGGAATTCGGCGGCCGTTCGCCGAGCCAGAGCCAGCCGATGAAGGGCGCGAACAGCGGCATCGTGTAGGTCAGCAGTACCGCTTCCGCGAGCGGCAGATGGCTGAGCGCATGGAAATAGCCGTACATCGAGACGATGCCGAACGCCGAGCGCCAGATATGGCCGTCGATACGCTGGGTACGCCAGGCTTGCCGGCCGCCGCGAATCAGCCAGGGCAGCATCAGCATCAGCCCGAACAAGGCGCGGAAGAACACGATCATCGTGCTCGGCACGGTGGCCGAGGCGCCTTTCACACAGGTCGCGCCCACCGCCATCGCCGCCGCCGCAGCGACCGCGAACACAGCACCTCGGCGCAGATCATCAGCCATGGAAAGGAGTGGAAAAAGCGAAGCGCGGCAGTCTAGCGACTCCGCCAGCGCTCCGTGAATGCGAGGTCCGCCGTCTGTCCGCAGGCTGGCGCCATCGGTATGAAAATTTTCCGCAGTCCGGTTGCGGCCCGTAGATTGAGTGATCGTTCCAACCCGGGCTTCTGCCCGCTGACCCGACCATGTCGAATTACGTCGCCAGTTTTGCCGTATCCCCCTTGGTCGAGGCCTGTCGCTGCCCGTTTGGGGGAATCGCGTGCTGATCCAGAACGCCGGCAACACTGGCTCACCGAATGCCGGCAGCGTGCGGGCGCCGGTGATCCTGCTGGTCGAGGACAGCGTTGCCGATGTGCGCTTGATGCAGGAAGTGCTGCGCGAAACCGGCCTGCCGCACGAACTGGTGATCGCCGGCGATGGCGAGCGGGCGCTGCGGGCGATTCGCGGCGAAGGTGAATACGCCGGCTGCAAGCCGCCGGATCTGGTGCTGCTCGATCTCAATCTGCCGGGCATGGATGGCCGTGAAGTGCTGCGTACGATCAAGGGCGATCCGGCCTTGCGCCGCACACCGGTGCTGGTGCTGTCGACCTCGACGGCCGAAAGCGATATCGCCGCCAGCTATGACGCCCACGCCAACTGCTATCTGTCGAAGCCGGTCGACCTCGGCGATTTCTTTCGTCTGGCCGAAGCACTGCGCGACTTCTGGCTGCGGCTGGTGGTGCTGCCGCCGCGTCGCTTGCCGGGCGACGACAAGTGAGCCGCGCAGGACTTCCTGAATCATGAGCCTGAACGTCCTTGCCGGACTGTCGAGCGGGTTGCTGCCGCATGGTGTCTGCTTCCAGTTGCGGCCGGATCTGATCTGGCTGCACGTGGCGTCGGATTCGGTCACTGCGATTGCCTATCTGATGATTCCGGCGGCGCTGCTGTGGTTCATCACGCGCCGTCCGGCACCGCTGTCGTTCGGCTGGGCGATTGCGCTGTTCGCCGCATTCATCGTGTTGTGCGGCATCAGCCACATCCTCGACATCGTCACCATCTGGAAACCGATCTATTACCTGCAGGGCATCGAGAAAGGGCTGACCGCTGCGGTATCGCTGGCCACTGCGGTCGCGATCATTCCGCTGGTGCCGAGGCTGCTGTCGATGCGCTCGCCGGAAGAACTGGCCGAAGCGAACCAGCGGCTGCTCGAAGAAATCGCCTCGCGCGAACTGGCCGAGGAAGAACTGCGCCGCTCGCTTACCGACCTGAACCGCGCGGTCAAGGAGCTCGAGCAGTTCGCCTACATCACCTCGCACGATCTGCAGGCGCCGCTGCGGACCATCTCCGGGTTTTCGCAGCTGCTCAGCCTGCGTCATCGTGATCAGCTGCAGGGCGATGCAGTCGAGTTTCTCGACTACATCGACAAGGGCGCGCGGCAGATGCAGTTGCTGATCAAGGATCTGCTATCGCTGTCGCGTGTCGGCCGTGCCGATGCCGCGTCGATCACTCGCCGGCCGCTGGCCGACACCATCACCGAAGCGCTGAAAAGCCTGAAGGCGGAGATCGACCGCAGCAGCGCCGATATCGCCTTCGGCACCTTGCCCGAGATCGAGGCCAATCACGGCTTGCTGGTGCAGTTGCTGCAGAACCTGATCGGCAACGCGATCAAGTTCCAGAAGCCCGACACGCGGCCGAGCATCCGCATCTCGATCGAGCGCGATGGCGATCATTGGCTGCTGACCGTCGCCGACAACGGTATCGGCATCCCGGCCGATCAGCTCGACAACGTGTTTGCCATCTTCCGCCGCCTGCACGGCGCGGAGACTTACGAAGGCACCGGTATCGGCCTGGCGATCTGCCGCAAGATCGCGGCGTATCACGGCGGCGATATCACCGCGACTTCGGACGACAGCGGCACGCAGTTCCGTCTGCGCCTGCCGGTAAGCATTGCCGAGCAGCGTCTACTGCCTGCCGAACTGGACGAGGGAGTGCCGGCCTGATCGATCAGCGGGCGTTCGACCGCATCGGCCTCAGCAGCACGCTCGAACCGCAACGATTGCGTTGGTCGGAACTGCAGGCGCGTGGCTTGAGCTCACGATCAAGACAGATGCGGACTTCCTGAAGATAACTACCCGCGCATTGCAGGATCAGCGCGTTCTTCGGCATCGCAGGATTGGCCGCCAGCAGATCACGGCGCAGTTCACTGGTGGCAACACTCAAGGCGGTGGTCAGCCGCTGATAGCGCGCCGGAATATTGATCGAGTGATAAACCTGCTCGACCAGCGAAAAATAGGCATCTGCCTTGAAGCCGCTGCAGGTGCCATGTCGGCGCCACTCGTGAATGATCAAGCCGCGATTGGGCATCAGCGGCAGCATGCGTTCGATCGTCGCATCGGGTACCCGTTCTCTGGAGGGGCAATCCGAGGGCCAGCCATGCTCGTCCTGTGGCCAAAGGCCGTGAACGACGAAGGCGTAGGGGCGGGCGCACTGCATCTCATCGTCGCGGTGAGATCGCGCGCAGTACTCCGGCGACCATGACAGGCTCAGCAGGTAGTAATCGAAGCGACCGGGCGTGCTGTCAGCCTGTGTGACTGTGACCATTGCTAGCAGCATCAAAGCCGCCAGCAACGGGCCACGCAAAAATCCGCCGCGCGTCATCATCACTACTGCCGCACGGCGATCGGACAGTCCTCGTCTACGCTTTCTGACCCGCCAGGAACAGCCAGGTTTCGACCACCGTGTCCGGGTTCAAGCTCATCGATTCGATGCCCTGCTCGAGCAGCCACATGGCGAGATCCGGATGATCGCTCGGCCCCTGACCGCAGATGCCGACGTACTTGTTTGCTCGTTTGCAGGCGCTGATCGCCATGCTCAGCATCTTCTTGACCGCCGGATCGCGTTCATCGAAACCAGCAGCCACCAGGCCGGAATCGCGATCCAGGCCCAGGGTCAGCTGGGTCATGTCGTTGGAGCCGATCGAGAAGCCGTCGAAGTACTCGAGGAATTCGTCGGCCATCACGGCGTTCGACGGCAGCTCGCACATCATGATCAGCTTCAGGCCGTTGTCGCCGCGGGCCATGCCATTGGCGGCGAGGATGTCGGACACGCCCTTGGCTTCGGCCAGCGTGCGCACGAACGGCACCATGACCTGGACATTGGTCAGGCCCATCTCGTCACGCACGTACTTCAGCGCCTTGCATTCGAGATCGAAGCAGGGACGGAAGTCCTTCGAGATGTAGCGCGAAGCGCCGCGGAAGCCGAGCATCGGATTCTCTTCGTGCGGCTCGTAACGGCTGCCGGCGACGAGGTTGGCGTACTCGTTCGACTTGAAGTCGGACAGACGCACGATCACCGGCTCTGGCGCGAACGCCGCGGCGATCATCGCGATGCCTTCGGCCATGCGCATCCAGAAGTAATCGACGGCCGACGGGTACGCGGAAATCATCTGATCGATGATTCGGCGCACGTCGGCCGGCTGCTTGTCGAGTTCCAGCAGCGCCTGCGGATGGATGCCGATCTGGCGGTTGACGATGAATTCCAGACGGGCGAGGCCGACGCCCTTGTGCGGCAGCGACGCGAAGTCGAACGCTTGCTCCGGCGTGCCGACGTTCATCATGATCTTGACCGGAATCTCCGGCATCTTGTCGAGTTCGATCTCGTCGATCGCGTAGTCGACATGGCCGGCGTAGACGAAACCGGTGTCACCCTCGGCGCAGCTGACGGTCACTTCGGTGCCGTCCTTCAGCACCGAGGTGGCGTTGCCGGTGCCGACGACGGCGGGAATGCCGAGTTCGCGGGCGATGATCGCCGCGTGGCAGGTACGGCCGCCGCGGTTGGTGACGATCGCGCTGGCGCGCTTCATCACCGGTTCCCAATCGGGATCGGTCATGTCGGTGACCAGTACGTCGCCCGGCTGCACGCGCTCCATCTGGTCGATCGAGTTCAGGAAGCGTACGCGGCCAGCGCCGATCTTCTGGCCGATGGCGCGGCCTTCGATCAGCACCTTGCCCTTGGATTTCAGCTTGTAGCGGCGCAGACGGCTGCCACCGGCACGCGACTGCACCGTTTCCGGGCGCGCCTGCAGGATGTACAGCTTGCCGTCGGTGCCATCGAGGCCCCATTCGATGTCCATCGGCCGCTGGTAGTGCTTCTCGATGATCATCGCCTGGGCGGCGAGATCGGTGATCTGCGCGTCGGTCAACGAGAACTTGCGGCGATCGGCGTCGGCGACGCTGGTGAACTCGACAGCCTTGCCGCCCGCCGGGTCGGCATAGACCATCTTCTTGGCTTTTTCGCCCAGGCCACGCTTCAGGATCGCCGGGCGCTTGGCGGCCAGCGAAGGCTTGTAGACGTAGAACTCGTCCGGATTCACCGCGCCCTGGACCACGGCTTCGCCGAGGCCATAGCTGGAGGTGATGAACACGGCATCACGGAAGCCGGATTCGGTATCCATCGTGAACATCACGCCGGACGAGCCGACATCCGAGCGAACCATGCGCTGCACACCTGCGGACAAGGCGACCTTCGAGTGATCGAAGTTCTTGTGCACGCGGTAGGCGATGGCGCGGTCGTTGAACAGGGAGGCGAACACTTCCTTCATCTTCGCCAGCACGTCGTCGATACCGCGGACGTTCAGGAAGGTTTCCTGCTGACCGGCGAACGAAGCGTCGGGCAGATCTTCGGCGGTAGCCGACGAGCGCACGGCGACCGAAATCTCGACGCCGGCTTCGGCCAGCAGCCGGTCATAGGCGGTGCGGATCTCGGCTTCCAGCGAGGCAGGAAACGGCGCCTGCATCACGGCTTCGCGGATCGCCTTGCCGACCTTGGCGAGCTTGACCACGTCGTCGACATCCAGCGCATCGAGCTGGGCATTGATGCGGTCGGCCAGGCCTTCATAGGCCAGGAATTCCCGATAGGCCTCAGCCGTCGTCGCGAAGCCGTCCGGCACCGACACCCCTAGCTTGGTGAGGTGCTGGATCATCTCGCCCAGCGAGGAATTCTTGCCGCCGACTAGCTCGACATCGTGCATGCCCAGCTGTTTGAACCAGAGTACCGTCGGGGTCGCCATTTACCGGAATTCCTGCTGAATGAGGGAAGGATGACTGCTGTTGGGCTCAGGATACCAACTTGAGCCCGATGATCGAGGCGATCAGCAGGCATAGAAAGAATATCTGCAGGCCGGTCAGGGTGTCGTGGAAGAACCAGACGCCGACCACCGCCGTGCCGGCCGCGCCGATGCCGGTCCACACTGCATAAGCCGTGCCGAGCGAGATGGTGCGCATCGCCAGGTTCAGCAGGAAAAAGCTGGCCAGCGCGAAAGCGGTGAAAACGAGGATATATTTCGGCCGCTCGAGCGAGAAACCGTTCGACATTTTCAGGGCGGTCGTGAAACCGATTTCCAGCAGGCCGGCAAAAACGAGATAAAACCAGGACATGGCAAGGAATGGGGATTCGGGTAGAAGGGGCGCCTGCGCGTGACCGATAGTGCGCAACGCATCGTGTTCTTCGTGTCGGACGGCACCGGCATCACTGCCGAAACGCTCGGCGGGACGCTGCTGACGCAGTTCGAAGGCGTCGAGTTCAAGAAAATCACGCTGCCGTTCATCAACTCGACCGAGAAGGCTCGCGTGACCGTGGACTATATCAATCACGTGTCGACCACGGAAATCCGGCGGCCGATCGTGTTCAGCACCACGGTCAATGACGAGGTGCGCGCGATCATCCGCACCGCCAGCGCGCTGTTCCTTGATCTGTTCGATACCTACATCGCGCCGGTCGAGGCGGAACTGGGCATCAAGTCCAGCCACGCCCAGGGCCGCGCGCACGGCATGAGCGATCACGGCCGTTACAACGCGCGCATCGACGCGATGAACTTCTCGATGGAGCACGACGACGGCCAGAGCGTCCGCGATCTGGCCCGCGCCGACGTGATCCTGATCGCGCCGTCGCGCTGCGGCAAGACGCCGACCACCCTGTATCTGGCGCTGCAGCACGCGGTGTTCGCGACCAATTTCCCGCTGACCGAGGACGATCTCGAAAGCCAGAAACTGCCGAAGGCGCTGCGTGGCTTCCAAGCCAAGCTGTTCGGCCTGAGCTCCGATCCCGAACGCCTGCAGCAGGTGCGCAGCGAGCGTCGGCCCGGTTCGAAGTACGCCTCGCTGGCCCAGTGCGCCTACGAACTGCGGCAGGCCGAGCAGCTCTATCGCCGCAACAACATCCCGCATCTGAACTCGGCAAACATGTCGATCGAGGAAATCGCGGCGATGGTGATGCAGGAAAAGGGGTTGCGCCGCTAGCTGCACGGCCAGTCAGCTGGCCGTCATCCCGTTGTCACTGCCGCGCCGAACAATCTGAGGCTACCGCCACCAGATTGAGAGCAGGCAGCCATGGGTCAGCAACGTCGTCGCAAGCCGAAGCGCGCAGGATTGGATCGCCGCAACTTCCTGAAGTCTGCCGCCGCCGGCCTGGCGGCCAGCACGCTGCCGCTGCTGTCGGAGCGCAGCAACGTCGCTGTCGCCGCCACCACCTTGTCATTCGTGCACGGCGTTGCCAGCGGTGATCCGCTGAAGGATCGGGTGATCTTGTGGACCCGGGTGAGCACGCCGAATGCCGGGCCGGTCACGGTCAGCTACCTGGTCGCTACCGATCCTGGCTTGAGCATCATCGTGCAGACCGGCGCCGTGATCACCGATACCAGCCGCGACTACACAGTGAAGATCGACGCCGCCGGCCTGGAAGCCGGCCGCACGTACTACTACCGCTTCAACGTTGGCGCGGTGCTGTCGCCGATCGGCCGGACCAGGACGCTGCCGGTGGGCAATGTCGATCGCCTGCGGATCGCCGTCGCTTCCTGCTCCAGCCTGGCCCACGGCTACTTCAATGCCTATGCGCGGATTGCCGAGCGCGCCGATCTCGATTTCGTCATTCATCTCGGCGATTACATCTACGAGTACGGCAATGGCGATTACGGCGATGCGCGCAGCTACGAACCGGCCCATGAAATCCTGAGCCTGGCCGATTACCGCAGCCGTCATGGCCAGTACAAGCGCGAGCCGGAACTGCAGGCGCTGCATCGCCAGCATCCGATCATCGCCATCTGGGACGACCACGAGTTCGCCAACAATGCCTGGGCCGGCGGTGCCGAGAACCATCAGCCGGATACCGAGGGCGACTGGGCCACGCGCGTTGCCAGCGCGCTGCAGGCCTATTACGAATGGATGCCGACCCGGGTGCCGGACGCCAACGATCTGCGCCACAACAACCGCTCGTTCTCGATCGGCAATCTGGCCGATCTGCACATGCTCGAAGAACGGGTCGGCGCCCGCGCCGAACAGCTGACGCCACAGGTCGGGCTGTTGCCCGAAGCCGGTCTCGGCGTGTTCCTGCAGACCGGTCCGTTCACCGATCCGAATCGCCAGCTGCTCGGCCTGGCACAGGAAGACTGGCTGATCACCAGCCTGCGCCGCGCGCCGCAGAACAAGTGGAAACTGATCGGCCAGGGCGTGATGTTCGCGCAGCTGAAAGTGCTGGGCCTGCCGAACGCGAGCAAGCTCAGCCAGTACCTGAACGTCGATCAATGGGACGGCTACAGCCCGCGCCGCGATCGCATCTTCGAAACCCTGGCCGGTGATCGGAACAACGATCCGGTCGACAACGTCGTGGTGCTGACCGGCGACATCCATTGCTCCTGGGCGGCCGATCTGACGCCGGACCCGAACAAGCTGCTCGGCGGCCGTTTCGGCGGTTACAACGCGCTGACCGGCCTCGGCTCGCTGGCCGTGGAATTCGTCTGCACCTCGATCACCTCGCCGGGGCTCGACAGCCTGCAGGCGCTGGTGCCGGTGCTGCGTACCAACAACCCGCACTTCAAGTACATCAACCTGAATCAGCGCGGTTACATGCTGCTCGACATCACGCCGCAGCGGGTCAGCAACGAGTGGTGGTACGTCGACACCATCGACAAGCGTTCGCGTGGCCAGAGTTTCGCGACGGCACTGCAGACCAACCGTGGCGAGAATCATCTGCGGCGTGGCACGCAGAGCGCGCCGAAGACCAATCCGCCGGCGTTTGCGCCGTAGACAAGCTACGAACGCCGCGCGCCGTGAATCTTTGAACTTGCGCAGCGAACTGTGGAGCGGCACTGCGAACAGCCGAATTTCATAAATTAAATGTCAATTTATTGATGAGTATCGGTTAGAAAGCTGCCTCCTTTCTTTTTTTAACGAGTTTGTCATTCCGCGTCCCTAGGGTGCGCTCGCAACAAGCATCGACCGGCTGAAGCCAGCGATGACGCGAGTTCAGCTTTCTTCCAAGGGGATGGTCATGACGGGCAAGGGTTTCGCGTCATTGGTGGCGCGACGGGGACTGATTGCGGTGTTTCTGTTCAGCGGCGCGGCAGCCGCCGAGGGCACCATCAGTGGCCTGGTCAGCGTGGCGGGTGGTGCCGGCACTTCACTGCAGGGCACCATCATCCGCATCCAGGAACTGGGCCGTGAAGCCTCGGCCGATCGCGATGGCCGCTACCAGTTCAGTGGCGTGCCGGCGGGCAGCTACAAGCTCAGCGCGCAGTATCTGGGCGCCAACGAAGTGGTCGAGTCGATCACCGTTGCCGACAAGGCCGATACCGCGAAGGACTTCGTGCTCGGTGACGCCTCGGTCAAGCTCAAGCAGGTGCTGGTGGTCGGCCAGCTCGCTGGCCAGGCCGGCGCGCTGAATCGCCAGCGCGCGGCGGACAACATCAAGACCGTCGTCGATTTCGACGCCATCAACCAGTATCCGGACCAGAACGTCGCCGAGTCCCTGCAGCGCCTGCCGGGCTTGTCGGTGGCGCGGGATCAGGGTGAAGGCCGCTTCGTGGTCATCCGCGGGCTCGATCCGGCGCTGAACGCAGCGACCGTCAACGGTGTGAGAGTCGGCGCGCCGCAGAACGACACGCGTGCGGTGAATCTCGATGTCATCGCCACCGATCTGCTCGAAGGCCTGGAAGTCACCAAGACCTTGACGCCGGACCTCGATGGCGACGGCATCGGCGGCAACATCGAGATCAAGACCGCCACCGCGTTCGATCGCGGCAATAGCTTCAGCCTGCGCACTGAAGGCAGCTACAACGACCAGCGCGAGATCATCAGCCCGCGTCTCGCGGCCACCGCGACGCGCTTGCTGTCGCTGGCTGGCAAGAACGACTTCGGCGTCTCCGGCGGCGTCAGCTATTTCCGCCGTCGCTTCGGTTCCGACAACATCGAGACCGCCGGCTTCCCGTTCCTGGAAGCGCCGGACGGCAGCGAAGTGCCGGGCCTGGAAGAAGGCGAACAGCGCGATTACACGATCACCCGCGAACGCCTGTCGACCACCCTGAACTTCGACTGGCGGCCGAGCACCGACAACCAGTACTACCTGCGCACGCTGTACTCGAGTTTCGAGGACGACGAAGTCCAGCAGACCACGCTGTACGGCTTCGATCAGGGCGAGGTCTCGGCGCTCGACGACAACGGCGGCCAGTTCCTCGGTGCCGAAGTGCAGAAGGAGGCCAGTGCGCGCATCGAAACCCAGCGCATCTTCACGGCCGCGCTCGGTGCCAAGCACAACTTCGGTCCCTGGCATCTCGATTACGTCGCCGCCCAAAGCGTGTCGAACGAAAAGAACCCGAACAGCCAGACCAATCTGTTCGTCGGCGAAGGTTTCGATCTCGGCTATTCGCTGAACAGCCGCCGCAAGCCGCTGCTGTTCGGCCTCGACGACAGCGTGCTGAATGCCGACAACTACGCCCTCGACGAAATCGAATTCGAGTCGACCAAGACCGAAGAGCGCGAAACCAGCTTCGCGCTGAACCTGAAGCGCGATCTGAGTTTCGGCGGCTATCCGGGACATGTGCAGGTCGGCGGCAAGGCACGCATCCGCAAGAAGACCAACGAGGGCGAGCTGAGTCTGTACGACGGTTTCGGTGACGACGATGTGCTGCTGTCCGCGTACGCGAACAACGGCATCCGCTATCCGCTCGGCAACTTCGGGCCGGGTGTCGATACCGGGCGCTTGCGCTCGTTCTTCAACGCCGGCCGTGATGGTTTCGAGGTCGATGCTGCGGAGTCGGCGATCGGTTCGCGCGGCGGCGATTACCGCATCGACGAGGACATCTACGCCGGTTATGCGCTGGCCGCAGTCGATATCGATGCGCTGCGCGTGCTCGGTGGCGTTCGTGTCGAGCACACCGACTACCAGGCGCTCGGCACCCAGGTGACGATCGACGAAGTGGACGGCGATGGCGACCCGAGCTTTGCGCCATTCACCGGCGAGCGTCAGTACACCGATGTGCTGCCGAGCCTGCATTTCCGCTATCGCTTCTCGAAGCGCCTGCTCGGCCGTCTGGCCTACACGCGGGCGCTGGCGCGGCCGGGCTACGAGGACGCGGCACCGCGTTTGTCGGTTGAAGTGACCGAGGACGATGGCGAGATCGAACGTGTTGCCGAAGCCGGCAATCCGGATCTGAAACCGCTCCGTGCGCAGAACGTCGATCTGGCCTTCGAGTACTACCCGGGCGGCGTCGGCGTGATTTCGGCCGGCGCGTTCTACAAGCGGATCAAGAATTTCATCGTCATCGCCGATGTCGCCGGCAGCCCCGGTTTCGAGGCCTTCGACGAAGTTTTCCAGGCGGTCAACGGCAATACCGCCGAGGTCTACGGCCTCGAACTCGGCTACACGCAGTCGCTGCGCTTCCTGCCGTCACCGTTCGATGGCCTGCTGGTGTCGGCCAATGCGACCTTCGTCGACAGCCAGGCGCGAGTGCCCTTCCGCGATGAGAAAACATCGCTGCCGCGGCAGTCGGACCGGGTCGGCAATCTCGCGCTCGGCTACGAGAAATACGGCTTCAGCGCCCGCATCTCGGCGACCTATCGCAGCGCCTACCTGGATTCCTTCGAAGAACTCGACGATCCACGTTTCGATCGCAGCGCCGCCAGCAACCTGCAGCTCGATTTCACGACCAGCTATCAGCTCACCGATTACGCGCGCGTCTACGTCAATCTGATCAATCTGAATGACCAGCCGTTCTATGCCTATCTCGGCTCGAAGCGTTACAACTCGCAGTACGAGGAGTACGGCTTCACCGGCGAACTGGGCATCAAGCTGAACTTCTGAAATAGCCGACTTCCGCAGTCACCATGAACTGTCTCCGCTCCTCAGCGCTGGCGCTAGGCTTCATCCTGTCCGTGTCCGTGTCCGGCCTTGCCGGTCCGGTCACGCCGCCGACATCACCGGTGACGCCGGTCAAGGACGCGCTGCACTTCCTGGTCATCGGTGACTGGGGACGTCATGGCGAGGACGGCCAGAGTGATACTGCCGGCCGTCTGGCGGCAGCGGCGCGAAAGGTCGATCCCGCATTCGTGATTTCGGTCGGCGACAACTTCTATCCGAACGGCGTCGCCAGCGTCGACGATCCGGCCTGGCAAGCCTCGTTCGAAGACGTCTACACCGACCACGCGCTGCACACGGACTGGTACGTAGTGCTCGGCAATCACGACTATCGCGGCAATCCGCAGGCCCAGATCGACTACAGCAAGCGCAGCCGGCGCTGGCACATGCCGGCGCGCTACTTCACCAGGACCTTCGAGGCCGGCGAGGGCTCGGGGATCAGCGCGCAGTTCTTCTTCATCGACACTTCTCCGTTCATCGACGACTACCAGAAGCATCCGGACAAGTACGCCGTCGACGATCAGGACGTTGCCCGGCAGCTGCGCTGGCTCGAAGCCGAGCTGAAGAAATCGACCGCACGCTGGAAGATCGTCGTTGGCCATCACCCGGTGTACACGGTCGGCAAGCGCAAGAAGGAAGCCGGTGGCGGCATCCAGAAGGAACTGGAAACCACACTGGTGCCCCTGCTCGAGAAGTATCACGTGCAGGCCTACATGGCTGGACACGAACACGATCTGCAGGTGATCCGCCGCCCCGGCGGCACGGTCACCCATCTGGTGTCCGGCGCCGGTTCGGAAGTGCGCCCGCTCGGCGCGCCGGACAAGGATGATGGCCGC
>NZ_CAISIQ010000264.1 GCF_903885465.1 uncultured Nevskia sp. | reverse complement strand
GTGACTACGATTTTCTCGACGCGATCATGTTTGGCGATCACTGCGTGCAGGTGCTCGGCGCCGCCGACGTGGTCCGCGCCAAGTTGCCGAACACCCGCGTGCACTTTTATCAGCTCATTTCGTCGATGAGCGATCCCTGGAGCCTGAGCCGCGCGCGCGAAACCTTCGCCGGACTCAAGGAAGGGCTCGAGGAAATGATCGGCCATCCGATCGACGATGAGGCCACGCGCGCCAGCATTCGTCTGTTCAACAAGAACCGTCAGCTGCTGCGCCGCCTCTACGAGATGCGCCGTGCCGGCACCGCGAACCTGACTGCGAAGCAGATGCAGCTTGCCGTGAAGTCGAGCATGGTCATGGACAAGGCGACGCACAACGCGCTGCTCGAAGATCTGGTGGCCAAGCTTGAAGCCGGCTCGGCCGAGCGTCAGCGCGGCGTTCGCGTCTATCTGTCCGGCCATTTCTGCCAGGCGCCGAAGCTTGGCATTCTCGATCTGATCGAGTCCTGTGGCGGCATCGTCGTCGACGACGATCTGTATCACGGCCAGCGCTATATCTCGACCGATGTCGATGAGACCGGCGACCCGCTCGATGCGCTCGCCAAGTGGTATCTGGAGCGCAATCTCAAGGTGCCGTGCCCGACCCGCGTCGACCAGAATGCGGACTGGGAAAATTATCTGCTCGATGCGATGGTCAAGAGCAAGGCTGACGGCATGATCGTGCTGATGGCCAAGTTCTGTGAGCCGCACATGTATTACTACCCCGAGATCAAGGAAGCCTTCGAAGCGAAGGGCGTGCCGCATCTGCTGATCGAGACTGAGCACGAAACCACGGCGCTTGAGGGCATTCGCACTCGCGTCGAAACTTTCCTTGAAATCGTCAAGCGCCAAGCCCGCGCAAAGACCGCAACACGCAGCGTCGAAACTGGAGCCGTCTGATGAGCAACTTCTTCAATGCCGCCGAAGCGCCGGTCGTGAAGGCCAACCGCCTGCAGTCTTCGTCGCTGAACAACCGCATGGTCAACGACTACTGGACCGAAGTCTTCAACGCGAAGGCTGAAGGCAAGCTGGTTTGCTGGTACGAGGGCGTGGCGATCAATCCGCTGATGCAGGCGGCCGACATTCGCTGGGTGCACGGCGAAGCCTGGTCGGCGCTGCTCGCGGCACGCAACAACGAAGGCCCAGCACAGGAAGCCGCCGAAAGCCGCGGCTACATGAAGGAGCTGTGCTCCTACGCGCGCACCCACATCGGCTGCGGCGTGCTGGCGCAGAACCGTGGCGTCGAAGCCTCGGGTTCAAGCTTCAGCGACGCCCTCGGTGCTGGCCTGCTCGGCGAGCGGGTGCCGGCGCCGGACATGTTCATCAGCGCCTATCCGTATTGCAGCACCGGTCAGCAGTGGGACGAAATGCTGTTCCGCCTGTTCGGCAAGAAGATTCCGATCTTCAACATCTCGGTGCCGTGGGTCTGGGGCAACAAGAAGGACGCGGGCTATCTGAGCGGTGCCGAGTTCAAGGAAGCGACCGCGTACATGGTTCGCCAGCTGAAGGAATGCATCAAGTGGATTGAAGTTCAGACTGGCAAGAAGTACGACTACGACAAGTTGTCGGAAATCATGGCCTACACCAAGAAGGCCGGTGAGCTGCGCATGGAAGCCATCGACATGTGCGCGGTGAAGCCGGCGCCAGCCAGCTTCTTCGACTGGACCACCAGCCTGGCACCGGTGAACTTCGTGCCCGGCGGCCCGGAAATCGTCAGCTATTTCGAGACCGTGAAGGCCGAGATCGCCGAGCGCGTGCGGGTAGGCGAGGGTGCGATCCCGCAGGAGAAGTACCGCCTGTTCTGGGACGGCATCATGAACTGGAACAAGATCGGCTGGCTGGCCAACAAGTTCGCCGGCTACAACGCGACGATGGTCGCCGGCCGTTACACGCACATGGGTTTCTGGCACGAGCACGAGTGCATCGACGTCAACGATCCGCTCGAAGGCATGGCGATCAACTACCTCGTCTGCCCGATCAATCTGTCAGCGCCGTTGATGATTGAAGAGATCATCAAGCTGTGCAAGAAATTCGAAATCGATGGCATGGTGCTGCACGCCGCCCGTACCTGCCGCGCCTTCTCCAATCCGCAGTACCTGATTGCCGATGCGGTGCAGAAGCGTCTGGGCATTCCGGTCGCGATGATCGAAGGCGACATGGTCGATGAATCCTTCTACAAGGACGAACTGGTCAATGCCCGCCTCGAAGCTATGATGGAAGCGATCGAAGGCAAGAAGCGCATGATCATTCCGCACGCGGCCTGATCGATTGTCGACGCTGTCGCTCACCTCTTGAACCGGAGATCGCCATGAAGCAATACGTGATGGGCATCGACTTCGGATCAACCACGTCCAAGACCGTGATCCTGGACATGGAAGGCGTGATCGTGGCATCGGCCGTGTCGCACAAGGGCTCGGTCAGCGATGAAGGTGCGAAGGCTTCGATCGCCGAAGCACTGGCAATCGCCGACATCAGCCAGAAGGAAGTGATTCGTGCGGTCAGTACCGGCTACGGCCGGCGCATGCTCGAAGTCTCCGACAAGTCCTATACCGAGATCACCTGCCACGCGCGCGGCGCGGTCGCGATGGTGCCGAGCGCCAAGCTGGTGATCGACATCGGCGGTCAGGATTCCAAGGTCATTGCCGTCGATCCGCAGGGTCTGGTGTCGCAATTCGCGATGAACGATCGCTGTGCGGCCGGTACCGGAAAGTTTCTCGAAGCGCTGGCGCGTGCTGTCGCCGTGCCGCTCGAAGAGATGGGTCCGATGGCGCTCGAAGCGCGTGAGAACATCGTCATTTCCAGCATGTGCGCGACCTTCGCCGAAACCGAAGTCGTGGCCCTGCTCGCCGAAGGCAAGAGCAAGCCGGAAGTGCTCGGTGCCGTGCACGCGGCGATTGCCAGCCGCATCGTCGGTCTGGTCGCCCGGGTCGGCAAACGCGAACCGCTGGTGATGACCGGCGGCGTTGCCCAGAATCCGGCCGCCGTATTTCACCTCGAAAAGGCGCTGGGCCTGAAGCTGATCATTCCGGAAAATCCGCAGATCGCCGGCGCGCTCGGCGCCGCCTTGATCGCGCTCGATGAAGCGCGGTCGGATCTCGCCGATGCCGCGGACGAAGATGACAAGGTCGACTCTCAGATCGATGCTGCCCGCTGCGGCACGCCAACTTGCACGGCGCCCAAAGCCAAGGCGGGCGTGCAGGTCATTCATGGCCCGCTGAGGCACTGAGGTCTCGCATGTCAGGCGTCGAGAAAAACCCCAAGTCCAGGAACAGTCTCGAAGGCTTTCTGCGGACTGGTTATCTGATCCATGACGTCTCGCGGCTGCGCCGCATGCTCTATGACCAGCGCTCGCGTCATCTCGGCATCACCCGTTCGCAATGGTGGGTGTTGTTCAATCTGTCCCGAGGCGATGGTCGGCCGCTGAACCAGAACGAGCTTGCGCAGATGCTCGAGATGGGCAGCGCCTCGATGGGCGAACTGCTGCTGCGTCTCGAGAAGTCCGGTTTCATCAAGCGTCAGGCAATGCCTGGTGATCGCCGCTCGAAGCATGTGGTGATTGCCGAACGCGGTCTGGAAGTGCTGGAGCACATGCGCCTGGTGGCGCGGGCCAGCAATGAAGCGATCATGGACGGCATCTCGGTTGAAGATCAGCTGCTGCTCAACAATCTGCTGTCGAGAATGAAGAACAACCTGCTGACCCAGGTTGCGCTGGAGCCCGGCAATCCTGCCGATGCGGCGGCACGTGCTGCGCTCAGCGCGGAAGACGGTGAGCGTCCAGCGAGAGCTCGCAGTCGTGCTCGCGTGGATTCCGCTGTCGAGGCGTCTGGCCCATGAACGCTATCAAGCGTTCTTGTTCCGAGCGTCGGCATTGGCCGGCTGTTCGAGTCGTGCACGCCGGTCATTTCGGCCCCCGACGTTTGCACGCCGCCCGCTGAACCGAATTCCACCCTTCAAGTCATAACCACCCTTTCCATTTCTGTCGAGAGTTCGTCATGAAAGATTATCTGAAGTACTACGCTGCAACCCTGTTGATCGGGGCAGGGCTCGCCGGTTTCTATCTGGGTGGCGATTGGGTCTGGCTGGGCTTCGCAACCTTCCCGCTGGTGACTTTCATCGACTTCGTTTTCCCCCGCGACTACAGCGTGCGCAAGATGACTTCCGCATTCTGGGCGTCGATTCCGGTCTGGCTCGGTGGTCTCGGTCCGGTGGTGCTGTTCCTGGCGTTCGGCTGGCGCATGCATATCGAAGAGTTGACCGGCTGGCAGCTGTTCGGCGGCGTGATGTCGTCTGCCTGGCTGGCTCTGGTGCCGGGTATCGCGGCCCAGCATGAGCTGTTTCATTCGCGCGACCCGCTGGCCCGCACCGTTGGCCGCTATGCGCAGTTCACCCTGTTCGACGGCATGCGCGACATCGAGCATGTGATCTATCACCACATCGATGTGTCGACGCCGCACGATCTGAGCACTGCGCCGCGCGGCACCTCGATCTACAAGTTCACGCCGAAAGCAGTCTGGGGCACGATCGCTTACGCGCTGAAGGCAGAGAGCATGGCCCTGCGCAAGCGCGGCCTGTCGGGCTGGAACTGGCGTCATCGCGTGTGGAAGATCGTTGCCATCCAGATTGTCTTCCAGAGCATCATCTACTCGATGGCTGGCCTAACCGGCGTGCTTTGCGTGCTGTCGGCGATGTTCATCGCCAAGACCTGGACCGAATCGTTCAGCTACTTCCAGCATTACGGTCAGACCCGCGTGCCGGGCACGCCGGTCGGTCGCCGTCACGTCTGGAATCATCTCGGTGTTGCCACCCGCGTGCTCGGTTTCGAGCTGACCAATCACGCCGATCACCACATGAATTCCTACGCGCCGTACTACAAGCTGATTCCGCACCGGGAAGGCATCGAGCTGCCGAGCGTGTTCGTCTGCTTCCTCGCTGCGCTGATTCCGCCGCTGTGGGAAGCGACGATCATCAAGCCGGCGCTGAAGCGCTGGGACATGGAGTTCGCCACCCCGGGCGAGCGCAAGCTGGCGCGCGAGCAGAATCTTGC
>NZ_CAISIQ010000263.1 GCF_903885465.1 uncultured Nevskia sp. | reverse complement strand
CTTATTTCGCAGGAAATTTATAGTAAGGAAGGTGGAGAGGTTGTTTTTAAGTCATTCTCAAAATTCCAATCGCTTCATGAAGCGATACAAGAATATTACATTCATGCTTTCTCGCCAGAGATAATTCACGCACTCCAATTCGTTCGAGAATCCAAACTGGCGGCCGAACTTTTGTCAAAGTATGCCAAGGCATCGGGTGAGCAGAAAGAATCAATTGCGTTCAGCGAATCCAGATTTCAAACAAATCTTCTATACATTCAGAAGAATTTCGAGAATGCCCTTTCTTCGCTAAAATTAAAAAGAAACAATATCTTATTTATCGACGGAATAGATATTCGCCCAGCCTCGATCCCATACGAAGATTATATCGAGTGCATTAAAGGCTTGGCTAATGCGGTCTGGGAAGTGAACAATGATTTTTTTTCGAAGATAAAGGACTCGAAAGGACGCATGCGAGTCGTACTTTTGGTGCGTCCAGATATCTATGCCTCATTAGGACTACAGAACCAAAATACGAAAATTAGAGATAACTCTATTTTATTAAATTGGACAACTACATATAAAGATCACCGTAGAAACGATCTTTTTTCGATGGCTGACCAGCTACTCGCGTATCAACAACCGGAATTCAGTAAACTTTCAAAAGGTCAGGCATGGGATTATTACTTTCCCTGGGACTCGCCAACAGAAACCGCCTCTTTTGAGAAGAAGACTTCATTCATTAGCTTTCTGCGATTTTCTCTGTACCGGCCGCGAGATATCGTGACCATGCTTACAATGCTACAAGAAAGATTTAAATCTTCAAATGATCAATTCAGACAGTTCTCCCAAGCTGACTTCGACGACAGTACATTCCGACGTTCTTACGCCGATTATTTGCTCGGCGAAGTAAAAGATCAACTAGCATTTTATTATTCAGAAGCTGATTACGACGATTTTTTAAAGTTTTTCACTTTCTTAGATGGGAAAAACAAATTTACTTACAAGCAGTATTTAGAAGCTTATGCAAAACATGAGGTCTACCTATCTGCTTCTAAGAGAAGTGGCCCAAAATTTATGTCTTCAGCTGATGAATTTCTTCAATTTCTTTATGAATTGAATGTGATCTCTTATTTTGAACAACTTGAAAATGGAGAAAAATATATTCATTGGTGCTTTAGAGATCGTACTTACTCAAATATTTCTCCTAAGGTTAAATCTGGAGAGGAATACGAAATTTTTTACGGTATGTCTAAAGCGTTAAACACGGGAACTCACTTCAAAAAAAGATAATAGGTGCGGCCCGCGCAGGGCGATCCTGTCCGGCTGGGTTGCAAATGAGTTGCTCCTGAAGGACGTTGAACTGATCCTCGCAGCCGAGTAGCAGCAGACGTCGGCCACGCCAATAATCCGAACTCAGCGAGACGAATCTAAAGTCCTGACCGCTTGAAGTAAGCCGCAACCCCGTCCTTCGACAACCCTGCAACCTCCGCCGGCCGCTCCGCCTCACAGCGCGGACACCGGCACAAGAACTGGAAGTCCTTGAGCAATTGCGCATTGCGCTCGAACCAGTTCAGGGCGAGGAAGGCTTCGTCGGCCAGGTAGTTCCAGCAGATGGCCGTGCCGTTCGGGATCGGGCGCGTGGCGAGCAGCAGTTCGGCCAGCGGCTGTTGGGCGTTCGCGCCCAGCTTTGCGTTCGGATCACAGGAGTGGTTGGAGCGGCTGACGATCGGCCAGATGCCGTAGCCCTGCGTGCCGCCCTGTGAATAGCGAATGTTGTTGGCCGCCACCCGGTGGTAAAGCTGGGTGAGCTTCCTCGGATTGCGCTTGTACTTCCGCGCCAGGCCTTCCAGGATTTCGAGATCGTGGGCGCCGAGGCGCCACAGCGTCAGCTTCAGGTCTTCCGCGATGACTTTCGCGAAGGTTTCGTCCGAAGCGAGGATGGATTCCAGCAGCAGTAGCGGCCCGAGGTCCTCTTCGTCCGGCTCGATCGCCACGAAGGCGATCGGGTATTCCGCGGCGAGCAGCACGCCCTTCTCGACGTCCGCCGCGGCCACCAGCTGCTTTTCGTTGCCCCACTGGGCCATGCGGACGAACGGGGCGTAAGGCTCGGGCACCGTCATTGCGGCAACTCCATTTCGCGACCAGACATTCGGTGCTTGCTCAAAGCGTCTCCAGCCAGACGCGGCGCTGGTCGTAGGGAAGGTCGACGTAAGTCTGCATCGCCACCCGGCTGTCTTCGGACAGTATGGATTCCAGAAAGGCGGCGCTTTCCATTTCCAGGCCGGCGGCCAGATGGGTGTCGCTGCCGGCGTAGATCGCGCGCTTGGCGCAGGCGATCGCTTTCGGCGGCAAGGCCGCCACTTCATGGGCGATGCGGCTTGCGTGGGCGACGGCATCGTCGGCGAGTTCGCTGACGATGCCCAGCGCCAGTGCCGTTTCGGGATCGACGACTCTCGAGCGCAGGATGAATTCCGCTGCGCGGCCGACGCCGATCAGCCGGGACAGGCGCTGCGTGCCGCTGCCGCCGGGAATGATGCCGAGGCGCACTTCCGGGAAGCCGTAGCGGAAGTCGCCGCGCTGGCCGACGCGGATATCGCAGGCCAGGCTCAGTTCCAGACCGCCGCCCATGGTGTTGCCATTCATCGCGGCGATCACCACCTTGGGGAGATCGCGCAGGGCCAGCAGCAGGGTGTGGTAGTTGCGGTTCAGCGAGGTGCCGATGCTGCGCAGGCTGTTGTTATCGAGCGCCAGCGCCAGCAGTTCCTCGACGCTGTAGTGGGTGATGAACGCGCCGCCCGGCGCGCCGCAGAGCACGATGGCGCGGATGGCCGGGTCCCGCCAGGTTTCGATCAGCTGCGCGAGTTCCTGCGCGCCCTCGGCGCAGAAGTAGTTCATCGGCGGATTGCGGTAGGTCGCCACCACCACACCATCCGCGAACTGCGTGGACCAAAGTGCCATTGCGTCTGCCCCTTCGAAGTTCTTGCCGCGTGGTGGATCGATCGCCGGCTGGCAGCATGCCGAAGGATGCGGCTTGATGAAATGAGAAGCAGCCCTTGTCGGCAGCCCGCGCGAGCGGTGCGTCCATAATGGCTCCTCGTCTTCACACGACAGGAATGCCCATGACCGACGTCACGATCACCCTTCATCTGAACGCCTACCGCGAGCGTGCGCTGAGCCTGCAGCCGGAGCGGCGCGAAGCTGAAGAAGCCTACGACGCCAACTACCGCGACTACGTGAACTACCTGACCGACGAAGCCGCGAAAGCGGGCTATGCGCTGAGCACCGACCACGGCGACAGCACTGCTTATTCGATCCACGCACCAAGCCATGACACGAAGCAGGCCGCGCATGACTGGCTGGCCACCTTGCCGGACATCTGGAACTGGATTCCCTGAGTCCCGCCCCGCCGATGCATCGCGCTTGCATCTGGGGCCAACAGGACTACGATCTTCCGGCCGCCCTGCGAAGCCGTATTCCGCTTCGATGCGCAGGTATGTAGCGTTTCCGAAGCAGCGATAGCGGAATGACGGCCTCGTCCAGATGCGGCGTTCGATCTGGAGGAGGATTCACGTCATGCGCAATCTCGACACCATCACGCTGCTCAATCGTCTGATCGTGACCACCAAGAATGGCGAGGCGGCCTTGCGGGCCGCGGCCAGCGAGGTGCATCACGCAGAGCTGCAGGAATCGCTGGAGGAATACTCGCGCTTCTTCGCCGACGCGGCGCGCGAGCTGCAGGCCAGCGTCGAAGCGCTGGGCGGCAAGCCTAAAGGCAGCGGCACCTTCGACAACACGCTGCATCGCACCTGGCTGCACATCAAGGCCAACGCCTATGGCCGCGACGAAGCGGTGATTCTCGATACCGTGGAGGCCGACGAGCAGGAAGCCGATGCGCGTTACTCGGATGCGCTGACCTGGTCGACACCGCCGGAAATCCACGCGCTGCTCGAACGGCAGTACGAAGGCACGCATCAGCGCCACGATCACATCCGGCAGTTGCGCCAGCAACTGGAACACGCGGCCTGAAGCCGGTCATTCCCAGTTGATTCAGCACCGGGCGGATCTCGATCCGCCCGGCCACTGCTGACTGCGAATCAGCCGCCGGGGCAGTCCGCCGCAAATGCTGCTTCGAAGCGCTTGCGGACGATGGGCAGCGGGCAGGCGCCATCGATTTCGCCCTTGTCGCAGCCCGGCATCTTCACCACCAGCTTGCCCGGCGGATGGGCGAGATCGAGCGGCGCATTGCTGCGCATCTGCTGCAGGGTCTGGTAGTACAGCACCGTACGCACGTAGCGCTTGCCGTCCGCCGGGTTGATCAGGCGCTCGAAGGCGAGCGTGCCGCCCATCGGGAACTGGTCCGGCTGGTCCTGCAGCGACCACTGCAGGCCGAGCATGCCGGTGATCGACGCCAGATGCGTGTCGCGGCCCACGAACGCGGCCAGGCGGCTGGCACGAGGTGGCGTGCCGGGCGCCGGGCTCGCATCGCTTGCTTCCGAGACATCATCCAGCGCGGCCAGCAGCGCACGCGCCAGCAGCGAGCCGTTGCGCGCTGCGATGTACGGCGGCTGGCGGCTCAGGCGCAGATAGAGATTGCGGGGGCCGAGCAGCGGCGACAGCGTTTCCGGCGTGGCCGCATCGCCCCAGGCAACGTCCTTTTCCGGGAAACCCTGGATGTACTGCAGCAGGAAATTCTCGCCGACCGTGGTCGCCGATTTCAGACCGCCTTCGATGGTCACGCCGGTCTTGCCGCCT
>NZ_CAISIQ010000262.1 GCF_903885465.1 uncultured Nevskia sp. | reverse complement strand
GGGCCAGTCCCGAAAGACCGGCCCCCTTGTCTCCAGACCGCGATCTGGCTACTGCACGCGCGAGCTGATCGCGTTCACCGCGCCGCTGTTGCCGATCGGCCCGATGGCGGTCGCAGCACCGGTATCGAGGTCGATCCGGTAGAGCGTCGACAGCGGGCTGCCCGTGGTGCGCAGCGCCGCGAACACGAACTGGTCCGCCGCACCGGCGATATCCAGACTCTGTTCGGCAGCACCGGGAGCCGAGACCGGCAGACTCACGCCCAGCGGTCCGACCACAACCAGGGCGCCGTCATTCGGCACCGCCACACGCACCAGCGAGCTGTTCGAGGCATCGATCGCATACTGGAACGTGCCGCCAATAGGGGCCGCCCGATACGCCGTGGCGACGATCTGCGGTGCTGGTTCGACGGTGCGCGTTGTGCCATCGACGAACGCGAACGCGGCGGCACGCGGCGCATCGGCGATCACTCGGCCTTCTTCCACGTTGACTCTCAGGTTCTGGCCGGTGTCGCTGACGATGCGCAGCAGGTCGGCGCGCGGATTGAAATCGATGCCGAAGCGGGAGCCTGCCAGCGGCGTGCTCAGCGTGCCGATCGGCTGGGCATTGACGGTCGCGGTGGCAAAGCCGTTCTGGGCATTCTGGACCGGTAGTGCCAGAACCCGGTTCTGATCCGACACCCCATAACCGCCGCCGCCGATGAAGCCAACCGTCGACGCGCTGCGCTCGGAAATGCCGACCAGATGCTCGCCATCGGCCAGCCCGTTGATCGGCAAGGTGACCGGCCCGGCGATCAATACGCCGGTCGCCGCGTTCAGCCTGAAGCCGACGACCACATCGCCCGATGGCGTCCGCACCAGCAAGGCAAACGTACGAGTACCGGCCTCATCCAAGCGGTCGTCGTTGACCACCACCAAGCTCCGGTAATCAGCCGCAGGCAAAGGCGAGAACAGCGTCGCCGCGCCGGTCAGCGGATTGATCGTGTAGATGGCGCTGCCCGCGGCGGTGGTCAGCAGCGCGTAATGCTCGTTCAGCAGACCGGACTGGAAGATGTCGTAGCCGTTGACGGCGACCGCGTCGACGCCAAGGCTGCCGACCCGCGTCAGCCGTCCAACATTGGCGTCCTGCGTGTACACGGTGTCGGTATCGGCTTCGATCACGAACAAGGTGGTGCTCGAGCCGCTCTCCGGGTTCGTATAGGCCGCAGCGGTGACGCCGCGCAGATAGCCCATACGGCCATCGACAACCGCGGCGACCGGCACGGCCGGAGCCGGCGATACCAGTGCGGCAGTCGGCACCCGCAGGTTCAGGCCATCGTCACCGATGATCCGCAAGGCATTGGCGACCGGGTTGAAGTCGATGCCATAACGCAGGGCGGTGAGTGCCGTGCCATCGCCAGTGATCGGCTGAATCGATGAGGCGATGCCGGTTGCCGGATCGACGACCAGCACGCGGCCGGTGCTGGTGACCGCGTAGAGATTGCCGTCGGCAGGACGGAAATCGATGCCCAATATCGTTTCGCCAGCGCCAAGGCCGCTGATGGCACCGACGCTGGTGACGGTCGCTGGACTGTCGGGGCTGAAGCGCACCAGTTCCGCGCCTCCGCGAATACCGAACACCGTCGCCACCGGATCAACAGGCGGCGTCCCTGGATCGATCGGTGGGGTTCCCGGATCCACCGGCGTTGCAACGCTATCGAACTGGTCCGCACAGCCGGCCATGGTCAGCGCCGCAATCGCCAGCAAGGCTCCTGCGAGCGCGCTGCGCTTCCGGTGCGGATAGACGCGGGCGTCGTTCATCGAAGCATTCATTCATTCATTCCTGTGCTGTTCAGCTTATTTTTCTGGAAGCGGGGTGAGACAGATCGGCGGTAGACAATGCCGATGTTCCCGTAGTTCTAGTTGATGGATCGGATCGCCGATCTCGTTCGTTAGCAATTAAGAGGCCCACGACTTTGATTGGCATTAATTTTCTACAAGAAACTAACGAACTAACGTCACCGCCAAGCCAATTATCTTCGGCTTTCGCTGCTTTTTGAACATTTGGTATTGGTTTCAACCATGGGACACCCGTGAAAAGCAATTTATCGCTGGCCGGCCGACCTCGAGCGGCAGCGGGATGAAGTTGCCAAGCTTCATGGAACGATGAATGAATCCGGGCGATTTCTGCAATCCGGTTGCCGTAACGGCACGGAAGCTGCTCGCCTGCGACACTCGGGTCGCGCTTCGCCAATGATCCAGGCAGCCCATACGACCGCATCCGACCGCATCACCCAGACAGGAGTGCCGATGACCGCCGAACCAGGCTCAGAGAAGGCTCGCCACATTCGCCTGACCTCGCACCCGCCGGTCGCCGATACCGAGTTGCTGACCATCCACTGGGGCGCGGCCGATCCGCTGGAGCGTGGGCCGCTGGTCGGCACCACCACCAATCGCCTGCAGCGCAACGTCATCGGCAGCCATTCCGGTTCCTACGGCGTCTACCGCGCCTTGGCGGTTGCCGCGAAAGCGCTGCCGAAAGGCCATCGCGCCGATCTGACCAACACCTTGCCGACCGACATCATCGGCCCCTATCCGTCCTGGTTCGGCGCCGAGCGCATCGTCTCGCTCGATCCGTTCGGCGCGATCGTCGCCGATGTCTATCGCGCCCAGATCGAGCAGGGTTTCGATCTGCGGCCGACGATCGCCGTAACCAAGGCGCATATCGATCTGCCGGAGATTCGTGAGGCGATTGCCGCCGGCCGGCTCAAGCCCGACGGCAAGATCCTGCTCGACGACGGCTCGGCCGTGGTCACCAAGGTGGCGCTGGAACCGGTCTGGTGGCTGCCCGGTGTCGCCAAGCGCTTCGGGGTTGAGGAAAACGCGCTACGCCGCGCGCTGTTCGAAGAAACCGGCGGCATGTATCCGGAACTGGTGACCCGCTCCGATCTCGAAGTGTTCCTGCCGCCGATCGGCGGCCAGACCGCTTACATATTCGGTGATCCGACGGCGCTGGCGAACCCGGACGTGAGCCTGTCCTGCCGCGTTCACGATGAGTGCAATGGCTCCGACGTGTTCGGCTCCGACATCTGCACCTGCCGCCCGTATCTCACGCATGCGATCGAGGAATGCATCAAGGGCGCGCAGCCGGTTTCGCACGGTGGTCTGAACGGCGTTGGTCTGATCGTGTACTCGCGCAAGGAAGGCCGCGCGCTTGGCGAAGTCACCAAGTTCCTGGTCTACAACGCGCGCAAGCGGCAGATCGGCGGCGACAGCGCCGACAAATACTTCCTGCGCACCGAATGCGTCGCGGGTGTGCAGGACATGCGCTTTCAGGAGCTGATGCCGGATGTGCTGCACTGGTTCGGCGTGCAGCGCATTCATCGCCTGGTGTCGATGAGCAACATGAAATACGACGCCATCGTCGGCGCCGGCATCAAGGTCGATGAGCGAGTGAAGCTGCCGGACGAGTTGATTCCGGCTGACGCTCGCGTGGAAATCGAAGCCAAGATGGCGGCCGGCTATTTCACCGACGGCGTGGTGATCGCCGCCGACAAGCTGATCGACGTCAAGGGCCGAGCGCTGTGAACCCAGCGGTTGCGACGCTGCGCGATCCGGCAACCATTCGCGCCCGCGCCGGCAACATCAGCGCTGCGATCGTGGCCGGAAAATCGGAGTGGTGGACCGTTGACGAATCGCGGATCGAAGCCGCGGCGACGAAGGTCATCGAAGTCACCCTCGCCCGCTATCCGGCCCTGGCCATTCCGTATCACAGCCGCTGGCGTCACTTCGAAGCGGGCGGCGTCGATCGCGCAGGCGAACTGACGGCGGCGATGGCCGGGCTTGATCCTGCTGCGCAGGCACGCGCCCGGATCGATCTGGCCATCGTCAGCGTGCTGCTCGACGCCGGTGCTGGCGCGCAATGGCAGTACCGCGACGGCGGCGCCGATTACGGGCGATCGGAAGGTCTTGGTGTGGCCAGCTTCCGCGCCTTCATCGCTGGCGCGTTCTCGTCCGATCCGAAGCAGCCGCTGCAAGTCGATGGCACCGCGCTGCTAACGCTCGATGCCGCGCGACTCGGCAGCCTGTTCCAGGTTGGCGACGACAACCCGCTGGTGGGCCTCGATGGTCGTGCAGAACTGCTGCGACGCTTCGGCCAGACGCTGATCGACCGCCCGCAAGCTTTCGGAGCCGGCGCACGCCCCGGCGGCCTGTTCGATCTGCTGACCGATCACGGCGCGAAGCAAGAGATCGAAGTCTCGGCCTTGCTGCGCGCGCTGCTCGATCACACGAGCGACATCTGGCTGGCCGGCAATGCGCTCGATGGCGTAGCGCTCGGCGATGCCTGGCCGCATCCACTCGCCGGTGGAGAAGGTGCCAGCGCGGGCTGGATGCCGTTTCACAAGCTCAGCCAGTGGCTGGTCTATTCGCTGTTCGAGCCGTTCGAGTGGGCCGGCATCACCATCGGCGGTCGCGACGCGCTGACCGGCCTGCCCGAGTACCGCAACGGCGGCCTGCTGATCGATGCCGGCGTGATCGTGCTGCGCGATCCGGCATTCGCAACGCAGCAGTGGAAAGCCGGTGACGCGCTGATCATCGAATGGCGGGCGCTGACCGTGAACCTGATCGACGTGATCGCCAATCGAGTCCGCGCATTGCTCAAGCGCAGCGCTGACGAGCTGCCGCTGGCCTGCATCCTCGAAGGCGGCACCTGGGCCGCCGGCCGCGCGTATGCGGCCGAGCTGCGCGGCGGCCTGCCGCCCTTGAACATCGTCAGCGACGGCACCGTGTTCTGAACCCCGTCTCAAGGAATCAACCTAGGAATGAAGCCGATGACCGCAGGCACCGTGCATCTGATCGACCACCCGCTGGTCCAGCACAAGCTGACCCTGATGCGGAAGAAGAGCGCCAGCGTCAACAGTTTCACGCGGCTGCTCGACGAGTTGTCGACCCTGATGGCTTACGAAGTCACCCGCGACATGCCGATGCACGAAGTCGAGATCGAAACACCGATCTGCTCGATGACTTCGAAGCTGATCGATGGCAAGAAGATCGTGCTGGTGCCGATCCTGCGCGCCGGCCTCGGCATCCTCGCCGGCATGCGCAGCGTCATTCCCGGTGCAAGAGTCGGCCATATCGGCCTGTATCGCGATCCGAAGACGCTCGGCGCCATCGAGTACTACTTCAAGATGCCGTCCGGCATGCGCAACCGCGATGCGATCGTGCTCGATCCGATGCTGGCCACTGGCAATTCGGCAGTCGCTGCCGTCGACCGTCTGAAGGAAACCCATCCGCGCTCGATCCGCTTCGTCTGCCTGCTGACCTGCCCCGAAGGCCTGGCGAACTTCCACAGCCAGCATCCGGACGTGCCGGTCTACACGGCGGCGATCGATCAGGGGCTGAACGAGCACGGCTACATCGTGCCGGGCCTCGGCGATGCCGGCGATCGGATCTTCGGCACCAAGTAGAACCAATGGCCCGGGTCTGGATGTTGCATCGCGGTAGAATTGCTGATCCACATTGCCGCCCTTCCCGCCCTCATGGCTGATGACCTTCGCACCTCCGCGGTGCTGGAACTGACTCGCGCGCTGATCGCCCGCCGTTCGCTGACGCCGGACGATGCTGGCTGCTGCGCGCTGATCGCCGAACGTCTGGCGGCGCTTGGTTTCACGATCGAATGGATCAACGCTGAAG
>NZ_CAISIQ010000261.1 GCF_903885465.1 uncultured Nevskia sp. | reverse complement strand
CGAATGATCGCGGCGTCCAAGAACATCAAGCCCGACGGTGGTGAAGCCGATGCCTGGCTGATGTCGGTGGCGCGCTGGACCTGGCGGGTGAAGCTGTCGATGAGCCTGTCGGTCGATCTGATGACCGAACTGCGCACCCGCGCCGAAGCCGAAGCCATCGAAGTGTTCGCGCGCAATCTGAAAGCGCTGCTGCTGGCCGCACCGGCCGGCGCCAAGACCACGCTCGGCCTCGATCCGGGCATTCGCACCGGCTGCAAGATCGCGGTGATCGATGCCACCGGCAAGCTGCTTGATACCGCCACGGTCTACCCGTTCCAGCCGCGCAACGATACCCGCGGCGCGCAGGCCGAGATCGCCCGGCTGTGCAAGCTGCACAGCGTTGAACTGATCGCCATCGGCAACGGCTCCGGCAGCCGCGAGACCGAAAAGCTGGTCGCCGAACTGCTGCCGCTGCTGCCCGAGCCACGGCCGCTGAAAGTGGTGGTCAGCGAGGCGGGCGCTTCGGTCTATTCGGCTTCCGAACTGGCGGCCAACGAATTCCCGAATCTGGATGTCACCCTGCGCGGCGCGGTGTCGATCGCCCGCCGTCTGCAAGACCCGCTGGCCGAGCTGGTGAAGATCGATCCGAAGTCGATCGGCGTCGGCCAGTATCAGCACGATGTCGATCAGTTCCGGCTCGCCAAGCAGCTCGATGCCGTCGTCGAGGATGCGGTGAACGCGGTCGGTGTCGATCTGAACACGGCTTCCGCGCCGCTGCTGGCGCGCGTCTCCGGCCTCAGCCGTTCGATGGCCGAAGGCATCGTCTTCCATCGCGACAGCCACGGCGCCTTCAAGTCGCGCAAGGCGCTGCTGACCGTGTCACGGCTCGGGCCGAAGACCTTCGAGCAGTGCGCCGGCTTCCTGCGCATCCGCGATGGCGAGGAGCCGCTTGATGCCTCGTCAGTCCATCCCGAAGCCTACGAAGTGGCGCGGCAGATCGTCAGCGCCTGCGGCCGCGATCTGCGCGAAGTGATGGGCGACAGCGCAGCCTTGAAGAAGATCGACCCCAAGCAGTTCATCAGCGAGCATTTCGGCCTGCCGACGGTGCGCGACATCATCAGCGAACTGGAAAAGCCGGGCCGCGATCCGCGCCCCGAGTTCAAGACCGCGACTTTCGCCGACGGCATCAACGAAGTCGTCGACCTGAAGCCAGGGATGATCCTCGAAGGCACGGTGACCAATGTCGCGGCCTTCGGCGCCTTCGTCGACATCGGCGTTCATCAGGACGGGCTGGTGCACGTCTCGCAGCTGTCCGATCGCTTCGTCAAGGACCCGCACGAGGTGGTCAAGGCCGGGCAGATCGTTAAGGTTCGGGTCGTCGATGTCGACGTCAAGCGTGGCCGTATCGCGCTGTCGATGAAGAAGGACGACGGTTCGGCGGCACCGGTGTCCGGCGCCCGTGGTGCCGAACGGGCGCCGGATCGGCGCAGCACGCAGCCGCAGCGCGGCTCGCAGAAGCAGGCGGCGCCTCAGCTGGGTTCGCTGGGTAGTGCCTTGGCGGATGCGCTGAAGAAGCGCTGACCCGCTTCCACGTAGGGCGGGCCATGCCCGCCGCGCGCCTCATTCGGTGCATGGAGTCGGCGGCCGCGGGCCGCCCTACAAGCTGACGGTGGCGCTGCGGCCAATCGCCCCCATCCCGGCCTTCCCCCGCAAGCGGAGGAAGGAGAACAACACTCGGCTCAGGCTGCGGCTTGCGCCTGCTTCGCCGAAGCGATCCGCGTCTGCTCGGAAGTCCCCGGTGCGGGCCAGCCGATGCAGGAATCGTGGGCGCGGAAGTTGCGCAGCCACCAGGCCCAGTCTTCCGGCACTAGCGAGAACGGATCTTCGTGCGCCAGTTCGCGCGCCGCCCAGACCGGCCAATGCGGGTTGGCCAGCGCCGGGCGGCCGAGCATAGCGATGTCGATCAGTTCTTCGCGGATCACCTGATCGGCAACCGACGGCAGGCCGAGATTCCAGCTAGCCGCAACCGGAATGCCGACTTCGTTGCGCAGCCGCGTGGCGCGCTCGACCATGAAGGCCATGTCCGCGAACGGTGGCGCGCTCATCTCGTCGGTGTTGAAGCCGATGCTGAGATCGGCGAGGTCCAGGCCGTGGTCCTTCATCATCCGCACGGCTTCGATCGAGTCCTCGAACTGCACGCCTTTCGGATGCAGATCGTCCGAGCCCAGACGCATGGTCAGCGGATAGCGTTCCGGCCAGACCTTGCGCACGGCGTCGATCGCTTCGAGATGGAAGCGGGCGCGGTTGGCGACGCTGCCGCCGTATTCGTCGGTGCGCTGATTGGCCAGTGGCGAGAAGAAGCTGGCGCCGAGATAGCCGTGGGCGAAGTGCAGCTCCAGCCATTCGAAGCCGGCATCGGCGGCGCGGCGTGCGGCATCGGCAAAGGCGCGGTGGATCGCCTTGATCTCGTCGCGGCTCAGCTCATGCACCGGGTAAGTGCGATGGCCGCCGTAGGGAATCGCCGAAGGCCCGACCACCGGCCAGCCGTCCGGATGATCCGGCGGCAGTTGCGCGCCGCCCTGCCAGGGCTTCAGTTCCGAGCCCTTGCGGCCGGTGTGGCCGAGCTGGATCGCCGGCACTGCGCCGAATTCCTTGATGATCGTCGTGACCCGTTTCAGGCCCTCGATCTGCTCGTCCTTCCAGAGGCCGCCGCAGCCGACGCTGGTGCGGCCATCCGGCGTCACCGCGATCTGCTCCGGGAAGATCAGCCCGAAGCCGCCGGCGGCGCGCGAGCCCATCAGCATGATGTGGAAGTCGGTCATCTCGCCGTCGGTGGACCGGTACATGGTCATCGGCGACATGGCGATGCGGTTGCGCAGGGTCACGCCCTTGAGCGTGTACGGGCTGAACAGGTTCGGCATGAAACGGCTCCGGATCGGGTGGGGATGATCTCAGGCTACGGCCAGCGACTTGTGGAAGATGCACCAGGCTGGCCCGCAGCATTCATGCCGGATCGGTCCCCACGCGAACCTAGGGCAAACCCTCAAGGCATCGGATCGAGCAGCCCGGTCATCCCCAGCGGGGAATAAGGCCCGATCAGCAATTGTTCGAGCACGCCGAAGCCTTGGCTGACCTGGCCGTCCGGCCCGGTCATCGTGGCGCTGACGAAGGCCTGGATGTGCGAGTACGGCGGCAGGTGCGTGCGGATGTCCGCGGTGCGGATCTGGTCGTAGCCGACGGCCAGTGGCCCCTTGTTCAGGCCATGCGCCCAGTCCGGATTGAAGTAGCCGAGGCCGGTCATGAAGAACGGCCATTTCACGCTCAGATCGATGCGCGTCGCATCGCCATTGCGATGCACGAACTGGAACGAGGCCGAATCCGCATGGCGCGTGCCGGACGAGATGCGCAGCGTCGAGGTGGCGTTGCGCAGGTGTTCGACATGCTTGCCGTTGCGGCCGATCACCGCGCCGACGTTCCAGGGCTCGCCGTGCTCGTCGGCATTGAGGTTGTAGAGCACGTAGCAATCGTCGAAATGCAGCGGCGACCACAGCCAGTGGAACTGCGCGAAGTTCGGCGGATCCATCGGCTGCGGATCGGCCATGCCGATTGGCCGCACGCCCCAGGACCGATCGCGGGTGCCGGTCATGCCGTCGACGACGATGCGATTGCCCTGCACCTCGATCCAGCCGCGGTAATGGCCCTGCTGCGTCAGCCGGGTCAGATCCATGAACATGCGCGGGCCGTTGCGGCGGGTGTAGCGCGGCTCTTCGAGTGCTTCGGCGTAGCCGCTGAACAGGATGTCGGCACGGATGCCGTGCTCGGCGGAATCCACCCGCACGCGCAACTGCTGCAGCGGCACGACCACGTCGACCGAGATCGGCCCGACCTGGGTATCCATGCGCTCCATGCGCAGATGCCGCGAGGCATGCAGGTTGTGCTGCACGCCATCGACGACGATGCAGAACGCCGCGTCCATGACGTTCAGCAGCGGATAGACGCCGAGTGCGGCGGCGAAGAACACGCTGCCGTCCGGGTTGTAGCCGTTGAAGAAGTAGCGGTCGTAGAAATTGCGATCGGTGCCGGCGTAGGCAATCGGCTCGGCAGTCTGGTGAATCGGGTAGTCGTCGCCCTTGGTCAGCATGGTTTGTTCTCTGCTCAGCGGATCAGGGACAGCGAATCGAGATCGATCATCT
>NZ_CAISIQ010000260.1 GCF_903885465.1 uncultured Nevskia sp. | reverse complement strand
CCATTCTGGTGCCGGCCGAAGCGGTGATTCCCGGCGTCAGCGAAAAGAACGTCTTCGTGCTGGTCGACGGCAAGGCGACGCGCCGGCCGGTCGAGATTGGCACCCGCACCACCAACCAGGTGCAGATCCTCAGCGGCCTGGCCGCCGGTGATCGCCTGATCGTTTCCGGCCTGCAACAGATGCGCGAAGGCCTGTCGGTGGCCGATGCCACCGAAGGCGGCGACGGCGCCAGCAAGGAGGCGCCGGCCACCGCCAAGGCCGACAAGGCCAAGGCCGGGAAGGAACGCTCATGAGTCTCGCCGAACTCAGCATCCGGCGGCCGGTGCTGACCATCGTCATCTCGCTGCTGATCATGCTGTTCGGCGCATTGGGCCTGAAGTCATTGCCAGTGCGCGAGTACCCGGCCGTCGATCCACCGTCGATCTCGATCACCACCAGCTATCCGGGTGCCGCCGCCGAAGTGGTGCAGGCGCAGATCACCGAGCCGCTCGAGGAAGCGATCAACTCGGTCGCCGGCATCAGTGCCTTGACCTCGACCAGCCGCGAAGGTGCGAGCCAGATCACCGTCGAGTTCTCGCTGGATTCCGATCTGGAGACCGCAGCCAGCGATGTCCGCGATCAGCTGGCTCGCGCAGTCCGCAATCTGCCGCCGGATACCAATCCGCCGATCCTCAACAAGGCCGATGCTGATTCGAGCCCGATCTTCGGTCTGGCGATCAGCAGCCGCCAGCGCTCGCAGCTGGAGCTGTCGGCCTATGCCGATGCGCTAAGAGAACGCCTGCAGACGGTGCCCGGCATCGCCCAGGTCGAACAGCCGGCCGAGAAGCGCTATGCGATGCGCCTGTGGATGGACCCGGACCGTATGGCCGCCTACGGCATCTCGCCGATCGATCTGCGCGCAGCACTCAACCGCGAGAACCTAGAACTGCCGTCGGGTCGCATCGAAGGCAGTGCCATCGAGCTGCCGGTCAAGACCCTGTCTCGCCTGAGCACCGCCGAGGATTTCAACAACCTGATCGTCAAGCGCAGCGAGACGACCATCGTCCGCTTCCGCGACATCGGCTATGCCGAACTCGGCGCCCAGAACGAGCGCGGCGCGCTGAAGATGGGCGACACGCCGATCGCCGGCCTGTACTTCAAGCAGCAGCCGGGCGCTAACCAGATCGACATCGTCAACCAGCTGCGCAAGCGGCTCGATGAAGTGCGCAAGGATCTGCCCAAGGATCTCAGCGTCGACGTCGCCTACGACAACACCGAATACGTGCGCCGCTCGCTGATCGAAGTCACCGAGACGATCTTCATCGCTTTCGTGCTGGTGGTGCTGGTGGTGTTCGCCTTCCTGCGCGAATGGCGCACCACCCTGATTCCGGTGCTGGCGATTCCGGTGTCGATCATCGGCGTGTTCGGCGTGATGTCCGCCGCCGGCTTCTCGATCAACACGCTGACCCTGCTCGGCATCGTGCTGGCCATCGGTCTGGTGGTCGACGACGCCATCGTGGTGCTGGAAAACATCTACGCCAAGATCGAGGCCGGCATGAGCCCGGTCGAAGCCGGCATCTCCGGCACCCAGGAAATCTTCATGGCCGTGGTGTCGACCACGATCACCCTGGCCGTGGTGTTCCTGCCGCTGTTGTTCATGGGCGGCCTGTCTGGCCGCCTGTTCCGCGAGTTCGGCGTGACCATCGCCGGCGCGGTGCTGATCTCGGCGATCGTGGCGCTGACGCTGACGCCGATGCTCAGCGCCCGCCTGCTGAAAGCGCATCAGGGCCACGGCTGGCTGTTCACCCGCACCGAGCCGATGTTCAACGCGCTGGAAAACAGCTATGCGCGCGGCCTCGGCGGCTTCCTGCGCTTCCGCTGGAGTGCGCTGCT
>NZ_CAISIQ010000259.1 GCF_903885465.1 uncultured Nevskia sp. | reverse complement strand
TTGCGCGAGTCGGCCATGAAGTGACGGTGTTCGAAAAGAACGATCGCGTCGGCGGCCTGCTGCGCTATGGCATTCCCGGCTTCAAGCTCGACAAGGCCAATGTCGACCGCCGCATCGAACAGCTGAAGGCCGAAGGCATCATCTTCCGCACCGGCGTCTATGTCGGTGCCGGCAAGCTCGGCACGATCACCAACTGGTCCAAGGAAACCATTTCCCCGGATCAGCTGAAAGCAGATTTCGACGCCGTGCTGCTCACCGGCGGCTCCGAGAACCCGCGTGATCTGCCGGTACCAGGCCGCGAGCTGAAGGGCATCCATTTCGCGATGGAATTCCTGCCCCAGCAGAACAAGATCGACGCCGGCGACAAGCTCAAGACCCAGCTGCGCGCCGATGGCAAGCACGTGGTCGTGATCGGTGGCGGTGACACCGGTTCCGACTGCGTCGGCACCTCGAACCGTCATGGCGCCGAAAGCGTCGCCCAGTTCGAACTGCTGCCGCAGCCGCCGGAAACCGAGAACAAGCCCCTGGTCTGGCCGTACTGGCCGACCAAGCTGCGTACTTCCTCCTCCCACGAAGAAGGCTGCGAGCGCGACTGGTCGGTGGCCACCAAGCGTTTCGAGGGCTCGGGCGGCAAGGTCGAAAAGCTGGTTGCCTGCCGCCTCGAATGGAAGGACGGCAAGATGACCGAAGTGCCGAACTCCGAGTTCGAGATGAAGGCCGATCTGGTGCTGCTGGCGATGGGCTTTGTCTCGCCTGCCGCGACCGTGCTGGAAGCTTTCGGCGTCGACAAGGATGCCCGCGGCAACGCCAAGGCGACCACCGATGGCGACGGCTGCTACAAGACCAACGTCGACAAGGTGTTTGCAGCCGGCGACATGCGCCGCGGCCAGTCGCTGGTGGTCTGGGCGATCCGCGAAGGCCGCCAGGCGGCGCGTGAAGTCGACAGCTTCCTGATGGGTAGCTCCGACCTGCCGCGCTGATCGGTCCGTCGTTGTGATCAGGCCCGCCAAGTGCGGGCCTGATCGTTTCTGGCGATTCAGGGGCTACTCGGGGCGAGGCCGTGCTCGGCCGGCAGCGCCATCCACAGCCGCAGCTGCGAACGCCAGTGGCGCAGTTCCAGTTCCAGCCAGTGGCTGGCCGAAATGATTGGCGGGCCGCCGTCTGCGGGTAGCGGTGTCAGCTCGGTTGGCGGCTTGGCTTCCTGCGGCGGTGCCGGTGCTTGCTCGGCCTGTTCGTCCGGCGCGCCGTGGTCCTGGCTCGATTCAGCCGCGCCCTCCTCGCTGACCTCATCGACTTCGTCCCGCTCGCGAGCCGGCCCGAGGATCAGCAGTCCGGACAGCAGGAAACTCTGCATCGGCCACAGTGCGAGCGGATCGAGCACCGCCTGGAAGCGGGTGCTGTGTCCGGCCAGCGCGGACGATGCGCCGGGGTAGTCGAGCTTGATCTCGCTGCGCGCCAGTTCTTCGAGGCTGGCCTGGATCAGGGCCAGCACGGCACGGTCGATGACCGGTGCGCCGGCCTGCCGCTGCACGCTCAGGCCCAGAGTCAGGTCGAGCAGTTGCCCATCCGCGCTGTGCACGCTGCCGCGCACCAGCAACTGCAGCAGTTCGTTCGGGCCCTTGGTGGCGAGGCTGGCAATCGCGGTGGGATCGCTCGGCATCCGTGTATCGGGCACCAGCAGCAGGCGGCTGCGCGGTTCACCGGTCAGACCGGCGAGCAGGTTCAAGGTGAATTCGACGGTCGCGCTGGCCTTCGGCAGGAGCGGATCGCTGCGCAGCGCCACCGTCGCGGGTGACAGGCTCAAGCGATCGACGAGGCTGAGCGTGGTTGCGACAAGTGACGGCTGGCCTGGCAGCTGGGTCTGGCCCAAGGCGGCCGACGTGGAAGCCGCAACCAGTGGCGGTGGCGTTGACGCCACCAGCAGTGCTGCAGGTGATGGCAGTGGAGCCGCGTGGGGATCGGGCGCCGCAACCAGATCATCGAGCACCGTCCACGGCATGCCTGCCGCGAGTGCTGCGACCTGAATCAAGGTCGAGCGATCCGGTGCTGCGCTCATCGGCAAGCCGTTGACTGGAAGTTTGATCGCCAGCGGCAGCTGGGCATTGACGCCGATCCGCATGCCCGCCCTCCGAAGCCCCGTGAAATTCAAACCCGTTGCGATGTATCGGCAGGCAATCGCTGCACTTGAGCCCCGGATGCAACCCAGGCTGGCTGCGGCAGCGCGATAATTGCGCATGAGCCAGATCCTGCTATCCCCGAATGAAGCCCGCGTGCTCGCGGCGCTGGTCGAGAAATCGATCACCACGCCGCAGTACTATCCGATGACCGTCAACGCGCTGATGATGGCGTCGAACCAGAAGAACTCCCGTTCGCCGGTGATGAACCTCACTGAAGGCGACACCGGCGCAGCGCTGAACACGCTGGAGGCCGACAAGCTGGTCACCCGCGATGACACCGCCGGCCGGGTGCCGAAGTGGCGCCATCGCTTTCATCATCAGCTGCTGTTGAAAGCACCGACGATGGCGGTGCTG
>NZ_CAISIQ010000258.1 GCF_903885465.1 uncultured Nevskia sp. | reverse complement strand
GTCACGAACTCGCAGGCATAGCCGTCGATGCCGTCGCCGGGCACGCTGCTGAAACCGTTGAGTTCCGGTTCGCCATCAAGCCAGGTCGGATAGAAGGTGCTCAGCACCTTGTCGCCGACCTTGAACAGCGTCACCTCATCGCCGACCGCGATGACATCACCGGCGCCATCGGACATCGGGATGCGGCCTTCCGCCGGCTTCAGCGCACCGATCACCACAGCGTAGTCGTGATAGTTCAGCGAACTGGCGCGGATGCGCACCAGCACCTCGTTGCGGCGCGGCGCGCGCGCTTCGACGGTGGCGGGTGTGAGGCTGTCGAGCGTGGCCGGCAGCTTGATGCGGATGGCGTTGGTCATCGGGAAGATCGGCGGCAGGGTGAGGGCAGGGCCGTCATGATCCCATTGATTGTCGATGCTGAGGTCGGCTCGAAGGGATTGCCCTAGAGCGAGCCGCTGCGAAGCTCGGATGGGGACCGGCCGAAGCGCGCCTTGAACGCGCGGCTGAAATGGGCCGGGTCCTTGAAGCCCCATTCGTAGGCGATGCGGGTGATCGACAGCCCGGTCGACGCCGAAGCTTCGATCGCGGCGCGGGCGCGGTCGAGCCTGCGTGTCCACAGCCATTCGGACAGATGCAGGTCTTCCTCGGCGAACAGCTTGCTCAGGTAGCGCGACGAGATGCCGTGCGCGTCGGCGATGCGCCGACAGTCCAGATCGGGCTGGGCCAGATGGTCTTCGACGAACTGGCGGATGCGCTGGCGTAGTGCGTGGCGGCTGTTCAGGCCGTGACCGCTATCGCCGTCCTGTTGCCCCTCGAATGGCTCGGCCAGCGTGCCGACCAGGATGTCGACCAGCGCCTGATGGAACACCGCCTGCGTCGCCGGCGCCAAGGACGGCAGTTCGTTCGCCAGCCCGGCCACGAAACCGAAAGCCAGGTTGGCCGAAGCACGTCCGGAACGGAATGGAATCGCCGTGACCCGTTCGGGGCGCGCCATGCGCCGGCCGACCAGCGCACGCGGCAGGCGCAGCACGATCTGCTCGAAGGGCTGATCGAAGAGTAGCCGGTACGGCCGCGCGCTGTCATAGAGGGCGAAGTCGCCGGGCGCCAGCAGCGCGTCGCGCTCGCCCTGAACCACGCGGCCGTAGCCGCGCAGCTGGAAGCTCAGCAGGAAGAAGTCTTCCGGGCTCTGCCGGATGCGCGCCGGCGTTCGTGCCACCCGCTGGGCATCGGCGACGACTCTCGAAACCTGCACGTCCCGCAGTTCACCGTTCGATACCGAGCCAGAGAAATCATCGGACCGCGGCACCTCGCAATCGAGCGACACGAAACTCGACGAGATCATCTCGCGCCAGTACTCGACGCGCTGCGCCGGCTCGACACGATCACAGGCGATGCGCACCGGCAGGGCATTGATCGCTGATGGAGTCATGGGCGCACCTTCCAGTCTGCAGACGCTGATCGCAGTCTCCGTCCGCAGCACGGCCTGCTGCAAGCTTTGTGGTCAACAGGTTCCTGCCCAGACAAGCAGCGGTTCCGCTGGAGACCAGCCGTTGGTCCGGTTCTGTCCGAAACTGCTCGCCATCGCCAATCATTGATCCCACAGCAGAGCCGACCATGACCTTACTCCGCGTCGCCACCGTCCAGGCCGCCCCGGCCTTTCTCGATCTCGAAGCCGGTGTCGCCAAGACGCTGCGCCTGATCGAGGAAGCCGCGCAGCGCGGTGCCAAGCTCATCGCTTTTCCCGAGTGCTGGCTGCCGGGCTATCCGTGGTGGATCTGGCTCGATTCTCCGGCCTGGGGCATGCAGTTCGTGCAGCGTTATCACGCGAATTCGCCGCGCGCCGATGGGCCGGAAATGGACAGGATTCGCCACTCCGCACGTGAGCACGGCATCGTCGTCGTGCTTGGCTATACCGAACGCGATGCCGGCACTCTGTACATCGCCCAGCAGCTGATCGATGCCGAGGGCAAGCTGATTGCGGCACGCCGCAAGCTGAAGGCCACGCATGTCGAACGCACGGTGTTCGGCGAAGGCGATGGCAGCGATCTGAAAGTCCATGACACGGCGATCGGCCGGCTCGGTGCACTGTGCTGCTGGGAGCATCTGAACCCGCTGAACAAATACATCATGTATTCGCAGCACGAGCAGATACACGTCGGCGCCTGGCCGAGCTTCAGCGTCTACGAAGGCGCGGCCTATGCGCTGAGCCCGGCGCTGAACACGGCGCTGAGCCAGGTCTACGCGGCGGAAGGCCAGTGCTTCGTGCTGGCGTCCTGCGGCCTCGTCTCGCCGGAGATGTTCGAGCTGCTGTGCGACACCCCGCAGAAGCGCCAGCTGCTGAAAGTGGGCGGCGGCGCGGCGATGATTTTCGGCCCGGATGGCAACCCGCTGTGCGAGCCGCTGCCGCCGGATCAGGAAGGCCTGCTGATCGCCGATATCGACCTCAGCCTGATCGCGCTGGCCAAGGCGGCGGCGGACCCGGTCGGCCACTACTCGAGGCCGGACGTGGTGCGGGTGGTGTTCAACCCGCATTCGCCGCAGCGGGTGACGCGGCTGGCGGCGCACAAGGATCTGCTGGACTCCGAGGGCGAAGAAACCGGGCGCTAGTCGACGTAG
>NZ_CAISIQ010000257.1 GCF_903885465.1 uncultured Nevskia sp. | reverse complement strand
TTATTCCCGTATTAGTTGCTTTGCCTGCGGTGTGCATTTAGATGAACACATTGAACCGCAGCGAGTAGTTCAAACAGATATCCGGAAGCCACGCACCGCGGCCGTGGGCTACTTCCCCTTCCGCATGAGCTCCGAGCGCCCAATCACCGTTTTCGTGGTCACGAGTTTGGGCGGATCCAGAAAGCCGGTCAGGGCCTCCGTGGGATGCCAATCGCCCAGGGCATACATGCGTCGATCTCGTAAACCCGAGACCCCCTCTCGCCAGGCGAGCAGCATCCGTTTACCGATGTCATCGAAATCCTGGTGAGTCTTCATCGCTTCACGAACCTGCACCGCCGTTTCTGAAACGGCATCGCTGATCGCTTCGATGATTTCGGTTTGAACCTTGACCGAGATGCCAAAGATCTGCGTGATGAATTTCTGGAGCGCCTTGCCGGGCTCCCAGGTCTTCTTGCCCATGAAGCTGATCGCTGGCGGATTGTGCTGATAGCCCGCGTAGACCACCGTGGTCAGCATGTCGTAGACCGGCGACAGGTGCACGTCAGCGCGTGAGGTGTACAGCAGCGCGAGGTTCTTGGCGTGGCAGTCCGCGTTACGAAGCGCATAGGTCAGCAACAAGGTCGTGGCGAGTTGCCGGTTTGTCTGCAGGCGTTGGGGACCTGGCACATGATCACGAACGGCTTTGCCGATCCGCTCCCAGGTGGTGTCGTACTTGGCGGCCGGACGCAGGCCCAGCAGGGCGCAAAAGTCCTCCATGCCCCAATGCGGTTGTCCTTGATCGTCGACATCGAAGCGATCGACGACCAGCGCTTGGCCATCCTGCGAGACCTGCACCCGTGCCGTCGGCGTCACCTTGGCGGCGACCTGCATGCAGAGGTATTCGTTGAGGGCGATGAAGGGCAGGGCGCTGGATGAGCCTTTGACGATGTGGCGCCGTGTCAGCAGGCTGGCTTTCTGGTGCTGGCCAATCGCCACCGGCTCCTTTTGAGCATCGAGAAACTTCGGCACGATCCCCGAGACTCCGCTGGTCGCGTGCTGGCGGACCAATTCGGCGAAGGCGGCTTCCGAGTTGTCGCCCTGAAGCAAGGTGGACACCTCGATCGGCTGCGGCGGCTCATCGAGTTTCGCGCCCGGTGCAGAGACCTGCAGCCGGCCGACCATGTTTCGGCCGACGACCGACAGCAGGGCCGTCGGGCTGGCGCCAATATGCGGACCAAACTGTTCTTGCAGAACCTGAAGCAGGTAGCCCTCTGGTAGGTTCATCTGGAAGACCGGCGGAAGCTGGTCGTCCCAGGTATAAGACTCAGTGCGGATCGGCATCGTGAGCGACACGAAATCGTCGGTGGCGCTACCGGCGTGATAGGTCAGCACGCTCTTGAAATCGCCGGCCGGCTCGAGAACAGCCACATCCCGGCCGAGCACATGCACGGAGAGCTTCACGCGGCGCCCCGCTCCTTACGCAGCTCATCCAGCGACCCTGAAGTGCCCTCGGATACGAAGTGCAGTTCCATGCCCAGTACTGCGAGCACTGCGAGCAGCTTCCGAGAGCCAAACTCGGCCGAACGCCCCCGCTCGAAGCGCGATAGGGATTCTTGCGCGACGCCCGACCGCGTGGCGACGTCACCCTGCTTCAAGCCTAGAGCCTGACGTCTGATAGCAACCGCCTCACCGAGCTCTTGGAGGGTCTTCATTTGATATATATGTCAAAAAATATGAATAATATGATTTATTTTGACGTAAATATCAAATAAAGAAGGTGCGAATGCGATGATTCAGAGTTAACCCAATTCGACCATGACTACCCGTTAGCCCAACTTCCGATGTCGCCCGCCTGACTTGCTCGTTGGGAGGAGCCCCAATATGAGTCACGGAGCCCGCTTACCCCGCGCGCCGTCGGCGCCTTAAGTTCGCCTTGACTGCCCTGTTGCTTGCGTTGATCCCAGGCTGGGTCCTTGCGGTAACCCGCAGATGCAAAGCGCAATTGATTGCCGGGCCGAGCCCTTCCGCCAGAAGCCGATTGTTGGCGCCTTGATCGCAGCGACCAAGAAGCAGCGCCGTTCGAGATCTAGGCTCCGAAGGATGGCGCCGCGTCTGGTCAGGTCGTTGAGCAAGACACCTCGAAGAGCTCCGGCGCGAACCGTTCCTTGACGAATAAGGTTTATCACCGTCGCGAAAAGACGATGGCGTACGAATAGTCGAGACTCGCGGTCGACGAGGAGCCATGACGCGCCACGGAGACGCGGCAGGACCCTCGCCGGGAAGGAGGAGGTGTCGAACATGTACGAAGCCAGCAATCTCGAGCTAAGCACGGGCGGCAGGGCAGTGACGGTGGAGATCGTTCCCCGTACCGAGGACGCGCATCCGCTTGCTCACATCCGGTCGCTCGTCGACGATCTCTGCGATGGAGCCCCGGATGCTGCAGCGCGGCATGCACCGCTGATTCGAGCAGCCCTGCTACAGGCGCTGTACTCGTTCCCCACGGACGAGCAATTGCTGGAGCAACTGCGTTACAACGCGCTCTACCGCTGGTTTGTCGGCCTGCGCGGCGGCGAATCGCTATGGTGCGAGTCGGATTACGCCGGTGCGCTGGATGCGTTGCGCAGCGACGAGTCCGCCGCGGCACTGTTCCGCCGCGCCGTGGACGAGGCGCGCGCCTATGCGGCCTTGGTGCCTGGCAGGTTTCGGATCGACACCGCGCTGATCGAAGCCTGGGCACGACCGCCAGCGCCAACGCCTTCGAACGGCGTGGACTGGTTCCGCTCCGACGCCGCGCGAACCAGCCGCCTCGATCGGGCTCGTTCGGTGATCCTGCGCAAAGTCGCCGATCCCAAGCTCGATGCCGACACAGTTGCCGCAGAACTCCACATGTCACGCCGCGCCTTGTATCTACTTTTCGAGCGTTGCGGCCTGACTCCTGCACGTGCCATCCGCGAGATTCGTCTCGACTGCTGCTTTCGCCTGTTGCGCGATGAGCGCTATTGCCACCGCAAGATCACGGACATTGCGATGGATCACGGATTCAAGCATTTCGCATCATTCTCGCGTCAGTTCAAGATGCGCTACGGCATTTCTCCAAGCGCGGTGCTGCCGTCGATCGCCAAGCACTGAAGCCCAAGCACCGACTCTAATTGCCGTAGGGATGGAAGGGATCAGCGTGGAGATGGTCCTCGTCGATTCCGCGCCGGCGCAGCAGATGTACCGCGGCATCTACCGCGAACGGTGAGCCATACAGATTGGCTTGCCAGTTTCTGAAGTGGCTGAAGTCTGCTTCCAGAACTTCGGTCAACAGACCTCGGCGCAGACCGCGTTTCAGCTGACCGTAGGCGACCACGAGATGTGAGGCGCGCAGGTTGGGAACTGCTTCCAGAGCTGTTGAAAGCTCGTCGAGTCCATACAGGTCCTCGCGCGACATGAAGCTGGTGTAAACATGAACTGGATTCTGCAGACGCGCCGCGGCGATTCCGCGCAGAACGGAAAGCAGTGGACCCAGGCCGGTGCCGGCCGAAGCCAGTAGCAGCGGCCCCACATGCTGTCGGCGTAGCCAGGCGACGCCATAGGGCGCACGAAGGCGCAGCATCGTGCCTGGCTGGAGCCGTTCCGTGATCAGCTGGCTGGCGCTTCCCTGGGGATGGATGCGAATGTGGAAACGTAGTTCGTCGTCGCCCGGCAATCCAGAGAGGGAATAGACGCGTGACAGTCCGCGGCCGAATTCCAGTTCGACAAACTGGCCAGGCGAGAACTGCAGGTTGTCGGTATTGCTGAGGCGCAGCAGGCGGACGTTGTGGGTGATCGGCTCAATTCCCAGAACATGAGCGCGCAGTCGCCGTGACGGATGGATCACGGGCTCGCCGGCATCGGGAATCTCGATGGCGCAGTCCTCCGCCGGCGAACTCTGGCAGGCGAGCAGATAGCGCGTGCGACATCCGAACAAGGGCCGCGGTGGACGGCCGGACTCGACCACGTTGCCGCGCAGCAGCTTGCAGCGGCATAGCCCGCAGCGTCCGTCCTCGCAGCTGTAGGAAATCGGCAGCCCTTGCGCACGCAGGGCGGGCAGGATCAGTTCCCCTGGCTTGAGGTTCAACACGTGGTTGCCAGGGCGAATGAGGACTTCCATGCTCTAGGCGCTTCCTTGAGCCTGGTCGGAAAACAGCTTGAAGATCAGTCGTCGCAGCCATTGGTTGGCGGGATCACGTTGCAGGCGCGCATTCCAGAAGACGTCGATCGAAATTTCGGGAAGCGCGACCGGGTGAGGCGCGAAGCTGATGCCGAACGGGCGCCGCAGCATCTCGGCCAGATTCAGCGGCACCGTTGCCACCAGATCGGTCGCTTCGAGAATGGGGCCGACGGCGTCGAAGTAAGGCACCGTCGTCCGGACCCGACGCTCGATGCCCTTGCGCTCCATCAGACGGTCGATCTCGCCGTGCCCGGAGCCCTGCGAGACTGCGACATGCTCGCAAGCAATGAAGTCATCGAGGCTGATCGAAGGCTTTCTTGATAGTGGATGGTCCTTGCGAAAGGCCAGGACGAAGTTCTGCCGGAACAGGCGTTGTCTGAAGAAGTTGCCCTGGAGCTGGGGCATCAGGCCGATCGCGATATCGATCCGGCCCGTCTCCATGTCTTCCTTGAGGCTGGAATTGACACTTCGTGCAACGGTGATCCGCACGCCTGGTGCCTGCTGACAGACATGCACCAGCAGGGAGGGCAGAAAGAACATCTCTCCGAGATCGATCAGTCCGAGCACGAAATCCCGATGCGCGGTGGCCGGATCGAAGTGGACCTGATGGTTCACGACCGTACGGATCGCATCGATCGCATAGGCGATGGGTTCGGCGATCTGCTCGGCCAGCGGCGTCGGCAGCATGCCTTGCGCGGTGCGTTGGAACAGCTCATCGCCCAACAGGCCGCGCAATCGCTTCAAGGCATTGCTGACTGCCGGCTGCGACACGCCCAGCGATTGCGCCGCGCTCGAAACACGGCGCTCGATCATCAGCTGATGGAAGACACGAAGCAGCTTGAGATCAAGATCATTCAGGTTCATCAGACGCTCGGTGGGTTAGGCTCGCGCTCGTTCCCATTCGCCAATCTGGGCCCGGAGTCTGTCTTCTATTACGGACGAGCAGACATCAAGCACGTTTGCGACAGTGGCCGGTGTTTGCCGCCGCTCCGCCACGCGCAGTAGTTTCCTCCACTACCGAGTCGCAGTGCATTCACCGCGATGATGACTTCCATCATCTCGAGCTTATTGAACCTTGCACTGCATTTGCCGATGCTGTCGGTATTCAAGATGACGTGTGTAGGGACGTATGAACGAGAACAGAATGCGCTGCGACTCAATGCTGGAATCGGACTTGGCACGCTGATGCGCATCAAGCCGTTCGGCTGCGCTCGGAATCGTGCCCTTGATTGCAGCGGACAAGGAGGACTGCGCTGATGTCCGCGGAAGGTGGTGCCGCAGGCTATAGCATCCGCTTCACCGACGGTGGGCCGGAGTTCGCCTGCATGCCCGGCGATACCGTGCTGCGTGCCGCGCTTCGCAGCGGAATCGGTTTGCCATACGAGTGCGGCTCGGGTGGCTGTGGCACCTGCCGCGTGCAGCTCAGGAGCGGCGAACTCGAAGATCTGTGGCCGGATGCGCCAGGTTTGACTGCACGGAGCCGCGATCGGGGCTTTCGGCTGGCCTGCCAGTCGCGTCCTCACTCCGACTGCACGATCACCGTACGTGTACCGCTTCGATCCGACCTGGAACATCGGCCACGGCAGCGAGCTGCTGTGCTGGTATCAAAGGTCGCCTTGACCCACGACATCACCGAGTTCGTGTTCAGAACGTCCGATCCTGCCGAGTTCCTGCCCGGACAGTTCGCCTTGCTGAGCCTGCCCGGGGTGACCGGTGACCGTGCCTATTCGATGTCGAACCTGCCGAACGAGCAGGGCACATGGAGCTTCGTCATCAAGCGGATGATCGATGGCGCGGGTGGTCGCGCCCTGTTCGATGGCATGGTCGTCGATGACGAGATCATGCTGGATGGTCCTTACGGCCTGGCGCATCTTCGCGCCGACAGCACGCGCGACATCGTCTGCATTGCCGGCGGCTCCGGCCTGTCCCCGATGCTGTCGATCCTTTCGGCTGCGGCGCGCTGCGGGCCTCGTGAACGCAAGCTCGATTTCTTCTATGGTGGCCGCCGTCCTGCCGACCTTTGCGCGTCAACGATGATCGAGCGCGACGCGCTGCTGCATAAACGCGTTTCCTGCTTCAGTTCGATCTCTGATTCGACCTACGCGGAGCCTTGGGGTGGCGCACGCGGCTTCATCCACGAGGTCGCTCGCAGGAGTATCGAAGCAGGTAGCGACCCGACCAGCAAGGACTATTACTTCTGCGGTCCGCCAGTGATGACCGATGCCGTGCAGCGCATGCTGCTCGATCTGAAGGTGCCGGTTTCGCAGATGTTCTACGACCGATTCGTCTGATCCTGCGCTGAGCCGTTCAGGCTTGGCGCTCCGAGTACAAATACTCGAGGCCGCGGGATCGAAGTTGGCGCAATGCCGAACAGGACTATCGGCACACCGCGATAAGTCGCCAACTGCGCATCAACTTCCGCTGGCTGGGATCCCGGTCCGCCTGCCACTGCAGCAGACCGGGTTCCCATTCAGATTCTGGTCAGATTCCGAGCGATTGCCGGAACTTCTCCGCAGCTTCTTTTGCGTTGCTGGCGGCTTCCGGTGAATCTGTCAAAGCGGCGCAATAGGCGTCGACTGCAGCATCGGCGAGCGGCGTCCATTTCGCGACCCAGCCACGGATCACGTCGGCATTGCCTTCGGTACCCAGC
>NZ_CAISIQ010000256.1 GCF_903885465.1 uncultured Nevskia sp. | reverse complement strand
CGTTGAGCAGCGGGTTCTGCTGCTGCTCGCGCTGCTGAACCTTGGCGACCACGGAGATATTGACCACGGCCGGCAGCACCGGCTTCAGCATCGGCGCCAGCGACGGCAGTTGACCGTTGGGGCCCGGGGAGGCGAGCAGGGAAGTCGGCACGTCTGCGTGCAGCGGTGCCGGTGCGGTCGTCGAAAGGCTCAGCGTCGCTGCAGTCGCCAGCAGACCGGCAGCGCCGGCCACAGCAGCCGTCTTAATGAAGGAGCGGAGATTCATCGTGGGTTGTCCTGGGGATGTCTATTTCGTTCGGTGCGAACGTGGCGGTACGACCATGGCGGCGCGCGCAAGTTTCACGACGTCAACACAATGTCGATGCTGCAGCTTGCAGGCACTTTCACGGGAAGGGGATCAGGGCAGTCGGTTCAGGCGGCTGGCGTCGAGCGTCGACAGGCTTTGCGCCATTCCGGCCGGCGCCCATTTGCCAGCGGTGCGCAAGCCTGCGACGCGCGACAGCGTGCCGATCAATTGCTCGCGAAGACCGCGCTTGACGCGATAGCGGACTTCGTAGACCTCGCGCTCCTTGACCGCATCGAGCAGCAGATCGTCGCTGGTCTGCAGGCGGTCGACCAGGCCGAGTTCCTGCGCCTGGGTGCCGTACCAGTGCTCGCCGGTCGCCACTTTCTCGATCGCCAGCTGCTTGCGGTTGTCCGAAACAAAAGCCTTGAACAGGCTGTGGATCTCTTCCAGCTCCTGCTTGAACTTGGCGCGCGCGGCGTCGGTGTTCTCGCCGAACATGGTCAAGGTGCGCTTGTACTCGCCAGCGGTGTGCAGTTCGACATCGACCTGATGCTTGTCGAGCAGGCGATGGAAGTTCGGCATCTGGGCGACGACGCCGATCGAGCCGACCACGGCGAACGGCGCGGCGACGATCTCGTCGGCGACGCAGGCCATCATGTAGCCACCGCTGGCGGCGACCTTGTCGATCGACACGATCAGCCGGTAGCCGCGGTCGCGGATGCGCTTCAGCTGGGACGCCGCCAGACCGTAGGAATGCACGATGCCGCCGCCGCTTTCCAGACGAACCAGCACCGCGTCGTCTGGACGGGCAACCTGCAGCAGGGCGCTGATTTCCTCGCGCAGCGCGCCGACCTGCGAGGCTTCGATGTCGCCATCGAAATCAAGCACGAACAGGCGCGGCTTGACCGGCTCCTCGCCCAGTTTCGCGGCCTTTTTCTTGGCTTTGGCGTCGGCCTTGCGCTGCTTCTCGGCCGTCTTGTGCTCGCCGTCGCTCATCAGATCGAGATTCAGCACCTCGGCCATGTCCTTCAGGCGTTCGTTGATGTGCTTCACTTCCAGCCGCTCACCGACCTGGCCGCGACCCTCGCGAATCAGATTGGCGATCAGCACGATCAGCGCGCCGATGGCGACCACCCAGGTCAGGGTCTTGGCGAGGTACAAGCCGTATTGCAGCAGCAGCTCTTGCATGGAGTTTTTCCGGTCTGGCCCTGACAGGGCCAGACCCATGATGATGGCAGTGACGGAACCGCGGCGAAACGGGCGCAAGGAAAGTGCGGCCTCGACCCTTCAACTTGCCACAGGTGCCCAACGCCGATGCGAACGCCGGCGCAGGTCGAGCATGGAGGCAGGGCGCAGGTATTCAACGGATGGCCGTGGCAAATTGCAGCAAAAAAGCATCTGAACAGTGTCGGCAAGCGTCTGATTCGTTTAAATTCGCAAACGCTGGAACGGCATCCCCTTTTGCTGCAGCTACTGTCGCCGGAACCCTCGCATGACATCTTTTGCCCGCTCGATGAACCTCATCCTCGCCGCGTTGCTTGCGGCCGCGGTCGCCACTGCAGCGGCGGCGCCGTCTCCCGGCGATGGCGACGGTGATGGCGTTCCGGACGATCGCGATGAATGTCCGTACAGCGCAGCCACCGACAAGGTCAACGCCGCGGGCTGCTCGATCTCCAACGACGCCGACAGCGACGGCGTCCCCGACGATGTCGACCTGTGTCCGTACTCGACGATCGGCATCCAGGTAGACGCTCAGGGCTGCGCGCTCGATGAAGACTTTGACGGCGTCGCCAACGGCCTGGATCAATGTCCGGGCACCGCCTATGGGGAGAAGGTCGACAGCCGCGGCTGCGAGATCATCGTCGCTGGCAGCCAGAAGAACGCTGTTGCCAAGAAAGATGAACCGGTGCCGGCCACCAAGCTTGCGCCGCCAACGGGCCCGGCGAAGGTGATCGTCAAGACCAATCCGGACTATGTCGACGAGAACGAGCTGTTTGCGGCTCCGCCACCGCGGCCCGCAACGGGCGCGGCAGAGCCTGTGGTTGTTCCGGTGCTGCCAGTTGCTCCTGCCAAGCCTGCTCCGGCGCCAGCAGCGCCGGTTGCGGCTGCCGCTGTTCCGCCGCCTGCGGTTCCTACAGCCGCCATCCCGACACCTGCTGTGCCGAAAGCTGCAGCACCGGTTGCCGCTGCTCCTGCTCCCAAGCCCGTCGAAGCGGTGATCATCCAGGTCAAACCGAGTCGCGAACTTGGATCTGACGCACCCAGTCCAGTAACCCCGGCAGCGCCCACCGCAGCGATTGCTGCCAAACCGGCGGCTCCTGTTGCCACCAGCATTCCAGCTCCGGCCGTCGCGGCGCCAGTGCGGCACGAAGCCGCGGTGGTGGAGCCGAAGGTCGTGCTGAGCCCCGAAGAGGCGCGTGCCAATGCCGAGCAGCGGGCGACGATGTCGCCTGCCTCTGCGGACCGTACGTCCTCACTGCCGAAAGCGGCGACGGTCACGCTGCCGGTGCCGTCACTGTCGGCTGACCAGTTTCCTCCGGGATACGCGCCGAATCGGGCTGCGCCGCCGGTCAGTGTTCCGGCTGCAGCGGTGCCCGGCCCGGCGGCCGGCACTGCCCGCAAACTTCCGGTCACGGGCATTCCGGCATCCGCCGGAACCGTGCAGACGCCGGCCACACCCACTGCTGTGGCGCCGGTTGCGCCGGTCACGCCAGCGGTAGTGCCCGCCGTTCCGGTGCCGCGTCAGTCAGTGCCGGCGGCATCAGTGCCGGGTGCGCGCGTCGCAGCGCCGGTCATCGCGGTGGCGCCGGCTGCTGATGAGTCGCCCCGCGCCGCATTGCCGCAGCCGGCGCAGCCTGATTGGGACAGGGGTGCCGAAACGCTGGCCCAGATCGGCTTCGCGGCGGGTTCCGTACAGTTGAATCCGGCGGCGACGCAACGGGTGCGCGAGCTTTCCGGCGCGATTTCATCGCGGCTCTCGACGAGTCCTGGCCTGGTGCTGCGCCTCGAGGGCCATCGGCACGCCGGCGAAGCGGCCGACATCGAAACCGGCCGCGGGTTGGCGCTACGCAAGGCTTTCCTTGCCGAAGGCATCGACGACTCACGGATTCGCATCGTCGTGATCGATGGTGCCGGGGCCGTCGGTACTGGCGACTATTTGGTGGCTGTGCAACTGGTCGCGCAGTAGCAGAACGTTCGATTCCGCATCTGGGCGCCTGGCACAAGCCGGGCATCCGACCGATCGGCGCCCTTCAGCGCCCGCCGCGAAACGCCGTTTCCAGTGCCGACGCGCGCGCCAGCCGAGTTTCCACATCACCCGTCTGCGGCGCCGGCAGCAGCCAGCCATGTAATTGCGCTTCAAGCATCCCGGCAAGCATTTCGATGTGTTCGTCGTGCTCGTTCAGCGCCGGGATATAGCAAAAGCGCTCGCCACCGTGGGCGACGAAATCCTCGCCACAGCCGATCGAGATTTCCTCCAGCGTTTCCAGGCAATCGGCCGCGAAGCCCGGGCACATCACGTCGAGTTTCTTGATGCCGCGTCCGGCCAGCGCACGCACCGTTTCATCGGTATACGGCTGCACCCAGGGCGCTTTGCCGAAGCGGCTCTGGAAGGTGATCGAGTAGGCGTCCTTGCTCAGCTCCAGCGCCTCGGCGAGCAGCCGGCCGGTCTTCTGGCACTGGCAGTAATACGGATCGCCATTGGTGACGTAGTGCTGCGGCACGCCGTGGAAGGACATCAGCAGGTGATCGCCTCGGCCCTTGGCTTCCCAGTACCGGCGCACGCTGTTCGACAGTGCCGCGATATGGCTGGGATGATCGTGATAGCAGCCCACGGTGCGCAGGTCCGGCATCCAGCGGCGCTTCTGCACTTCGGCAAACACGGCGTCGTAGCAGGCGGCGGTGGTCGAGCCGGAATACTGCGGGTACATCGGCAGCACGACGATGCGGCGCACGCCCTGCTGCTCGAGCTCGGCAACAGCAGATTCGACGCTGGGGTTGCCGTAGGTCATCGCCAGCGCCACCGGCACATCCTCGCCGTATTGCTGCGCCAGTTTCAGCTTCAGTTTCGCGGCCTGGCGCTTGGAGAAGACGACCAGCGGCGAGCCTTCATCCATCCAGATCGAGCCGTAGGCGTGCACCAGCCGCTTCGGCCGGAACGGCACGATGAACAGGTACAGGATCGGCAACCAGAGCAGGCGCGGCAGTTCCACCACGCGCGGATCGCCGAGGAACTGGGCGAGATAGCGGCGAATCGCCGGGCCGGTCGGCGCATCGGGCGAGCCGAGGTTCATCAGCAGCACGCCGGTACGGCCGGTGGCGCGATGGGCGATATCAGTCAGGTTGGGCGAGTTCATGCGGATCGGGAGAAGAGCCCGCACAGTGTAGTCGGGGCGGGGGCCCAGAAGACGCCAGTAGGGCTACGGTTAGAAGCGAAAGGGCTTTCCTTGGAACGGCTTGATCGGCGTAGCCTCGGCGCGAGTCATCCGCCCGTTTTGCCACCGAGAACGATTCATGTCCGATACCCCGCTGCGCTTCGAGACGCTGGCCGTCCACGCCGGCTACCAGCCTGATCCGACGACCCGCGCCGTCGCCGTGCCGATCTACCAGACCGTGGCCTTCGCATTCGACGACACCCAGCACGGTGCCGACCTGTTCGATCTGAAGGTCACCGGCAACATCTATTCGCGGATCATGAATCCGACCAACGATGTGCTGGAGCAGCGGCTGGCCGCGCTCGAAGGTGGCATCGGCGCGCTGGCGCTGGCTTCGGGCCAAGCGGCGGTGACCTATGCGATCCAGACCATCGCGACGGCCGGCGACAACATCGTGTCGGCGAGCACGCTGTATGGCGGCACCTACAACCTGTTCGCCCACACGCTGCCGCAGTTCGGCATCGAGACCCGCTTCGCCGATCCCCGAGATCCGGCCAGCTTCGCGCCGCTGATCGATGCCCGCACCAAGGCGGTGTTCATCGAATCGATCGGCAACCCGCTCGGCAACATCACCGATATCGCAGCACTCGCGAAGATCGCCCACGCGGCCGGCGTGCCGCTGATCGTAGACAACACGGTCGCCACGCCTTACCTGCTGCGGCCGTTCGAGCATGGTGCGGACATCGTCGTGCACTCACTGACCAAGTACCTCGGTGGCCACGGCACCACCTTGGGTGGCGCGATCGTCGATTCCGGGAAATTCCCGTGGGCCGAGCACAAGGAGCGCTTCCCGCGTTTGAACGAGCCGGACCCGAGCTACCACGGCGTCGTCTACACCGAGGCGCTGGGGCCGGCGGCGTACATCGGCCGGGCTCGCGTGGTGCCGCTGCGCAACATGGGCGCCGCGCTGTCGCCATTCAACGCATTCCAGATCCTGCAGGGCATCGAGACGCTGGCGCTGCGCATGGACCGGATCGTCGACAACGCATTGAAGATCGCCAAATTCCTGAAGCAGCAGCCGCAGGTGAAATGGGTGGGCTATGCCGGGTTGGAAGATCACCCCCAGCACGCGCTCGCCCAGCAGTATTTCGGTGGCAGGACGTCGGGAATCATCACCTTCGGCCTCAGCGGCGGCCGCGAAGCCGGTGCGCGTTTTCAGGATGCGCTGAAGCTGTTCACGCGGCTGGTCAACATCGGTGATGCCAAATCGCTGGCCACCCATCCGGCCTCGACGACGCACCGCCAGCTGTCACCGGCGGAACTTGCGAAGGCCGGCGTCACCGAGGACACGGTGCGGCTGTCGATCGGCATCGAGCATATCGATGACCTGATTGCCGACCTGACGCAGGCGATTGCGGCTGCCAGCTAGCGGCGAATCAACGGCGAATCTGGCCGGCCGCGAGGCGACGGAAGTAGCCGTGATACGCGGCCATCGCCTTGTGGCCGAGCACCAGCATCAGCGGCAGGTTGATCAGGTACATGAAGCCGAGGCCGACGGTGGAGATCGCATCGAGCTGGCCGCTGGTCTTGATGAAGCCGAAGCAGGCCACGGCGGCTGACACGCACCAGGTGATGCGGTAGGGCGTGATCGAACGCGGGCCGAACAGGTAGATCACGCCCTGCTCGCCGTAGTAGCCGTAGCTGATGATGCAGGACAGGCCGAACACCCAGACGGCGATCGTGATCAGCCAGCGGCCGAGGCCGGGATGCACCTTGTCGAAGCCCTTGGCGACCAGGGTGGAGCCGCGATAGTCGGCGTAGACGCCGGTGTCGAGAATGGTCGGCGCCGCAGCACTGGCCAGCGGCATCCAGCTGACTGTATGGGCATCGTCACCAAGCACGCCGTACAGCCGCGTGCGGGTGCCGGCCGCGTCGACCATCACGAACAGCGGTGCGCCGGCTTTCCAGTCTTCCTTGCTCGGGCCGGATTGATCGGGGATGGTAGCGAGGTCCGGCTGCCATTGCCCGGTGGCCGTCGCGACGATCGCTGGCGGTGTGGTCCAGACCGCTGCCGGCGCGCGATTCCAGATGCCGGTTGACAGCACCACGAGACCGGTCACGGTGCAGACGAAGATGGTGTCGATGAACGGTTCGAGCCCGGCGACGACGCCTTCGGTCACCGGCTCCGGCGTCTTCACCGCGGCATGAGCGATCGGCGCAGTGCCGAGTCCGGCCTCGCTGGAAAACAGCGCCCGCTTCATGCCCCACATGAATGCGCCGCCGAGTGAGCCGCCGGCAAAGGCGCCGACGCCTTCGGTTGGCGAGAACGCGCTGCTGACGATCAGACCGAACAGCGCCGGCAGGCTGTCGGCCTCGTGCAGGATCACGTAGATGCCGACGATCACGTAAACGCCGCACTTGAACGGCACCAAAGTCTTGGTGACGTTGCCGATGCGCTTGATGCCGCCAAGAATCACCGCGCCGGCGACGCTGGCGAGGATCACGCCGGTGATCCATGTCGGGACACCGAAATACTCGCGGGTGGTGTCGGCCACGCTCCAGGTCTGGAACATGTTGCCGCCGGTGAACGCGAACAGCAGCAGCGCGAAGCAGAAGAACACGCCGACGACTCGGCCGAACGGCTTCAGCTTCGGGTTCAGCTCGGCAAGCCCGTCACGCGCCACATACATCGCGCCGCCATGCGGATTGCCGGGCTCCGAGGTATCGCGATAGAGCAGCGACAAGGTCACTTCGGTGGTCTTCAAGGCCATGCCGACCAGGCCGACCACCCACATCCAGAACACCGCGCCTGGCCCGCCGAAATCGACCGCGATGGCCATGCCGGCAATCGCGCCGAGGCCGACGGTGCCGGACATCGCCGCAGTCAGCGCCTGGAAGTGAGTCAGCGCGCCTTCGCCTTGAGAAGTGTCGATGCCCTTGCCGGCAACCAGCGCCACGCCATGGGTCAGCGAGCGGTACTGGCAGAACTTGCTCCAGGCCGAGAACAGTACTCCGATCGCCAGCAGGGCGAGCAGCATCGGCGCTGACAGCAGCGTGTTGTTGACGGCATCGATGGCCGCCCAGAACTGATTCATCGTCGTACCCCAGTGCTACCAACGGGTGCTGCGGAACGACGGATCAGGCAGCGCGGGCCAGCACGGCGTGGCGGCGCGAATAGCCAAAGTAGATCGCCTGGCCGATCACCAGCCAGATCGCGAACGCCGTCCAGGTGGTGTGGCCCAGGCGGGTCATCAGATAGCCGCAGGACAGCACGCCGAGCACTGGCAGCAGCGGGCCGAACGGCGCGCGGAACGGCCGCTTGAGATCAGGCCGCTTCTTGCGCAACACCAGCACGCCGACGCAGGCGATGACGAAGGCGCCGAGCGTGCCGATGTTCGCGGTGTCCGCCAGTTCGCTGAGCGGCACAAAGCCGGCGAGCGCGATCATGACGATACCGGCAGCGATGATCGAACCGACCGGCGTCCGCGTGGTCGGGTGCAGTTTGGCGAAGAACTGCGGCAGCAAGCCATCACGGGAGATCGCGAACAGCACGCGGGTGAGGCCGTAGAACATCACCAGCATCACTGTCGTAAGACCGGCGATGGCGCCGATCGAGATAAGGCCGGCGGCGGTCTTCTGGCCGATTTGCAACAGCGAATAAGCGACTGGCGAACCGACATTCAGAGTCGAGTACGGGACGATGCCGGTCAGCAGGCCGGACACCACGATATAGAGAATGGTGCAGGCGCCGAGCGAACCGAGAATGCCGATCGGCAGATCGCGCGATGGTTTCTTGGTTTCCTCGGCAGCGGTCGAAACGGCGTCGAAGCCCAGATAGGCGAAGAAGATGCGCGAAGCACCATCGAACACCCCGCCCCAGCCGAAGTGTTTGGTGCCGTCTGCATCGACCACTTCCGCCGGAATGAACGGGTGCCACAAGGTCGGGTCGACATGAAACACAGCGACGCCGATGAACAGAAAGATGGTCGCTAGCTTGACCGCGACAATGATCGCGTTGAGCACCGCACCGACCTTCGCACCCATGGCCAGCACGACGCCGAGCACAACGATAATCAGCACTGCGGCGAGGTTGATAACGCCGTTCGGATGCGCCGTCTCATGGGCGTGGCTTAGCGCCTCGGGTAACGTTATCCCGATTGTCTGCAAGCCGGTGTTGAGATATTCCGACCATCCGACAGAAACGGCAGGTACTGCTACTGCATATTCGAGCACCAGCATCCAGCCGATGATCCACGCTGGCCATTCGCCCAGCCCCGCATAGCCGTAACCGTAAGCGCTGCCGGCACCGCCAATCGAAGATGCGAGTTCGGCGTACGAGAGAGCCGCGAAGGTGCAGGCCAGGCCGGCGACGATGAACGACAACACCACGGCTGGCCCGGCGTTGACTGCCGCCGCCTTGCCAGTGAGCACGAAGATGCCGGTACCAATGATCGCGCCGATCCCGAGCATGACCAGATCGAAGGCATTGAGGCTGCGCTTGAGGCCGGTTTGTTTCTCCAGATCGGTCTCGATCGGCTTAGTACGGAACAGGCTCATCAATCACTCCCCTAGTAAGTTCGCCGGGCGGCAGCACGACGCTGTTATATGCGGGAAGTATGCCGACGGGGGGCGGTTTCAGTAAGAAGCCGCCTTAAGCGGCCCGGAAAGGGCGCTAGTTCGAAGAATGACGAGCCACCGGTTGTCCCTTGATCGCTACCGGAAAAAGTTTTCCGGTAAAGATTTTCTGTCAATGGTCGAAAAACACTACATCCAAGGATCGGGGGTAGTGTCATGCAGCTCAGGGTTGTCGCCGTTTCATGGTGGGTTGCCGCCAGCCTGATTGCCGGATGCGGTGGTGGCGGAGCAGGCGGAGGCAATCCGACCTCGACGCCATCCGGAGAAGTGCCGACGCAACCGGCCGGGCCACAGCCTTCCCCGGCGCCCGCACCGGCCCCAGAACCGGTTCCGGTTCCCGAGCCGACTCCCGCACCGGCGCCGTCCCCAGCCCCGACTCCGGTGCCCGAGGACATGGATCCAACTCCGGAGCCCATGCCGGTTCCCGAACCGGAACCAGAGCCGACGCCTGAACCCGAACCGACGCCGATTCCAGCGCCGGAGCCAACCCCGGTTCCCGTTCCTGATCCGATCCCGGTACCGCTACCGCCGATATCGGCAGTGTCGACGGCCGACGCCGTTCGCCTGCTCGAACAGGCCAGCTTCGGTCCCACGCTGACGGCGATCGCCGAGGTGCAGGCCGGCACGGTGGAAAGCTGGATTGACCGCCAGCTGTCCCTGCCAGCCACCGGCTACGCCGGCTATCCGGTCATGGAGGCGACCCAGAGCATCAGTTGCCCGTCCACCGCCATCGCCACCTGCAGCCGCGACAACTACTCGCTGTTTCCGATCCAGACCCGCTTCTTCCGCAACGCAATGACCGGGCCGGACCAGCTTCGCCAGCGGGTGGCGTTCGCGCTGTCGCAGATCTTCGTCACCTCGGGCAACGAAGTGGCGGTGACTTATGCGATGGCGGCTTATCAGCAGATGCTGCTCGACAGTGCCTTCGGCACTTACCGGCAATTGCTGGAGAAGGTCACGGTCAGCCCGGTGATGGGCCGCTATCTGGACATGGCCAACAACGAACGCCCGAACTCGGCGGCCGGCGTCGAACCGAATGAAAACTACGCCCGCGAAGTACTGCAGCTGTTCTCGCTCGGCGTCTACGAACTCAATGCCGATGGCAGCCCGAAGCAGGATGGCCAGGGTCGGCCGATCGCCAGCTATGACCAGGACACGGTCGAAGGTTTCGCGCACGCATTTACTGGCTGGACCTATCCGCCGAAAGCCGGCCGCCCGGTGCGCTGGAACAATCCGCGCCATTTCGATGGCCCGATGGCGCCCGTGGCGGAAGCCCACGACAACGGTGCCAAGCGGCTGCTGAGTGGCGTCGTGCTGCCGGCGAACCAGGGCCAGGATCAGGACATCCGTCAGGCGCTGGACAACATCGCCAATCACCCGAATGTCGGGCCGTTCATCGGCAAGCAGCTGATCCAGCATCTGGTGACCAGCAATCCGAGCCCGGCCTACATCGCCCGCATCAGCGCCGTGTTCGATCGCGACAGCAACGGCGTGCGCGGCAATCTCGGCTCGGTGGTGCGGGCGATCCTGCTCGATCCGGAAGCGCGCGGCGATCTGAAGACCGCCCCGGACTACGGCAAGCTGCGTGAGCCAGGCCTGTTCCTCGCCAACCTGATGCGCGGCATCGGGGGCAGCAGTGACGGCATCTACCTGCGTGCTCGCAGCACGGTGATGGGTCAGCCGATCTATCAGGCGCCCTCGGTGTTCAACTTCTATCCGCCCAACTATCCGCTACAGGGAACGCTGCTGGTCGGCCCGAGTTTCGGCCTCCATACCGCTGGCTCGGCACTGGAAAGAATCAATCTGCTGGCGCGCTTGTTGACGGGGCCGGTGACGGCCGATTCGACGGTGCCCGGCGCCATCGGCACCCAGCTCGATCTCAGCACCTGGCAAGCCCTGGCTGCCGACCCCGCGGCCCTGCTTGATCGCATCGACCTGCTGTTCTTCCACAACACGATGTCGTTCGCGTCGCGGATCACGATCCAGACCACGCTGAGCACGATTCCCGTCTCCGACACGGCATCGCGAGCCCGCACTGCCCTCTATCTCGCGCTGTCGTCGGCGCAATACCAGGTTGCTCAATGATGAGTACTTCCATGCACATGCACTCGCCCACCAATCATTCGCGCCGCGATTTCCTCAGCGGTCTCGGTTGCCTCGGCGGCGGCCTGTTGCTCAACACGCTGCCGAGCTTCTCCGCGCAGGCGCAGGGCTTCGGCGACTACAAGGCGCTGGTCTGCGTGTTCCTGCTCGGTGGCAACGACGGCAACAACATGATCGTGCCGAACGACACCGCCGGCTACGGCAAGTACGCCGCGATCCGCGGTGATTACACGCGCACCAGCGGTGCCGTCGGCCTGCCGCGCGCCGACTTGCTGGCGCTGCAGCCGGCCAGCGGCAATGCCGCGTTCGGCGCCCATCCGGCATTCACGCATTTGCAGCAGGTCTGGAACGCCGGCGATCTGGCCGTGCTGTTCAATGTCGGCACTTTGGCGCGGCCGCTGACCAAGGCCGGCTACGGCAATCGCACGCTGATGCCGGACAATCTGTTCTCGCATGCCGATCAGCAAGCCCAGTGGCAGTCGGCGGTCAGTCAGGGGATTTCGCGTACCGGCTGGGGTGGCAGGCTGGCGGATGCGGTGCGTTCGGCCAACGGTGCGGCGCCGGTGCCGCCGCTGGTCGCCTGGGGACGCAATGATCTGTTTGCGATCGGCAATTCGACGATGTCGCTGTCGGTGCCGTCGTCCGGCACTTTCGGTCTCACCAACTTCGGCGGCGGCAGTTATCGCAGCAGCATCTCGAGCTCGTTGAACCAGATGCTGCAGCTTGATCGCGGCAATGCGCTGGTCGCTTCAGCACAGGACACCGTTCAGTCCGCGATCACCAGCAGCGGCGCGCTCAACCCGATCCTGAGTGGCACCTCATCCTCGATCAACAGCTTCTTCAGCGGCCAGTCCTCGGGCATCGCCCAGCAGCTGCTGCAGACCGCCCGGATGATCGAAGCACGCGGCACGCTCGGCGTCTCGCGGCAGATCTTCTATGTGGCGCTCGGCGGCTTCGATACCCACAACAGCCAGATCGAAACGCAGGCCGAACTATTCGGCCAGCTGAGCCCGGCGCTGAAGGCGTTTCAGGATTCGATGGCCCAGCTCGGCATGGCCGATCAGGTGACCACGTTCACGGTGTCGGACTTTGGCCGCACCCTGAAACCGGCGTCCGGCGGCGGCACCGATCACGCCTGGGGCAACCATCATTTGGTGATGGGCGGCGCCGTGCGCGGTCAGCGTTTCTACGGGCAGTTTCCCGAACACGCGCTCGGCGGTCCGGACGATGTCACCAGCGAAGGCCGCTGGTTGCCGACCACCTCGGTCGATCAGTACGGCGCCACCTTGTCACGCTGGTTCGGTGTGTCCGATGCCGATCTGGCAACGGTTTTCCCCAATCTGCAGCAGTTTCCGACCAAGGATCTGGGGTTTCTCGGCTAGCGCCCGGCCATCCTTGGCCGGGCGTCAGCGATCCTGCTTGCAGGATCGCTCAGCCTTCGATGATCGCCGTCACGCCCATGCCGCCGGCGGTGCAGATCGAGATCAAGCCGCGACCACCGCCGTTCTCGGAGATGATCTTCGCGAGGGTGGCGACGATGCGGGCACCGGTCGCCGCGAACGGATGGCCGACGCCCAGCGAGGAGCCGCGGATGTTCAGGCGCGAGCGATCGATCTCGCCGAGCGGCTTGTCGAGGCCCAGACGTTCCTTGCAGAACTTCGGATCGTTCCAGGCTTTCAGCGTGCACAGCACCTGAGCGGCGAAGGCTTCGTGGATTTCGTAGAAGTCGAAGTCCTGCAGCTTCAATCCCATGCGCGCCAGCATCCGCGGCACGGCGAAGGCCGGGGCGATCAGCAGGCCGTCCTTGCGGCCGGCGGCGAAGTCGACGGCGGCGGTTTCATAGGCGGTCAGATAAGCGAGCGGCTTGTGGCCATGCGCCCGGGCCCAGTCTTCCGATGCCAGCAGCACGGCGGCGGCGCCATCGGTCAATGGTGTGGAGTTGCCGGCGGTCAGCGTGCCGTTGAGCTTGTCGAACGCGGGCTTCAGGGTCGCCAGCTTGGCCAGCGTGGTGTCGCCGCGCAGATTGTTGTCGCGCGACAGCCCCGCATACGGCACCACCAGATCGCCGAAGAAGCCGGAGTCATAGGCGAGGGCGGCTTTCTGATGTGATTCCAGCGCCAGTTGGTCCTGTTCTTCGCGCGGAATACCCCACTGCTTGGCCATCATTTCGCAGTGCGCGCCCATGCTCAGGCGGGTGCGAGGCTCGTTGTTGCCGGGAATCAGCGGCACCAGATCCGATGGCCGGAATTTGGCGAAGGCCTTGAGGCGCGCGCCGGTGGTCTTGGCGCGATTGGCTTCGAGCAGGATCTTGCGCAGGCCTTCGCCGACGCCGATCGGCGCATCCGATGCGGTATCGACACCGGCGCCGATCCCCGATTCGATCTGCCCAAGGGCGATCTTCGAGCCGACCGTCATCACCGTTTCCAGGCTGGTGCCGCAGGCCTGCTGCAGGTCATAGGCCGGGGTTTCCGCCGACAAGCCCGAAGACAGCACGCATTCGCGGGTCAGATTGAAATCCCGCGAGTGCTTGAGCACCGCGCCGGCCGCGACTTCGCCTAGACGCTCGCCGTGCAACTGGAACTTGTCGACCGTGGCTTTCAGCGCCGCGGTCAGCATGTCGCTATTGCTGCGGGTGGCATAGGCGCCGTTGGAGCGGGCGAACGGAATGCGCGCGCCGCCGAGGATGGCGACTTTGCGGCCGTAGGGTTTCATCGTGTCTCTCCGACTACCAATGTTTGGGGAAGGGTCGCGGCTATTGCGATGCAGCATTGTACCGTCGCCAGCGGATTTGTTTACAACTGTTTACTAGAATGCCCTGAGTTGTCATCTCGGAAGGGCAAGATCGTCGCCAGCCGAGCAAAAAAACTCGTTTACCCCTTGAATCCCCGAGGCCGGCCCCTAAGAATTAGCAGCCTCCGGGAGAGAGTGCTAACAACGAATGATTCCGACGTGCCTTCGGCGCGAACGATCAACCGCCCTCCCGGAATCATCAGCAACCCATATTAAGGAGTTGAGAACATGAGTCTGCGTCCCTTGCATGATCGCGTCATCGTCAAGCGTCTCGAAGAAGAGAAGAAGTCCCTCGGCGGCATCATCATCCCGGACTCCGCGGCCGAAAAGCCGTTGAAGGCGGAAGTGGTTGCCGTCGGCCCGGGCAAGCGCAGCGATGACGGCAAGATCCACGCCGTCGACGTCAAGATCGGCGACACCATCCTGATCGGCAAGTACTCGGGTACCGAAGTGAAGGTCGACGGCAAGGATCTGGTGATCCTTCGCGAAGACGACATCCTTGCCGTGTTCGGCAAGTGACCTTGAGCTTCTGAAGGTCACCCCGGCGAAAGCCGGGGTCCAGTCTTAACCCCCTATTCCGCAACAAGAGGAAATCAACATGGCAGCCAAAGAAGTCAAATTCGCCGATGACGCCCGCAGCCGCATGGCCAATGGCGTGAACATTCTCGCCAACGCCGTCAAGGTCACGCTGGGTCCGAAGGGCCGCAACGTGATTCTCGACAAGTCGTTCGGCGCCCCGACCGTCACCAAGGACGGCGTCTCGGTCGCGAAGGAAATCGAGCTGAAGGACAAGTTCGAGAACATGGGCGCGCAGCTCGTGAAGGAAGTCGCTTCGAAGACCTCCGATGCAGCAGGCGACGGCACCACCACCGCCACCGTGCTCGCCCAGGCGATCCTCGCCGAAGGCCTGAAGGCCGTTGCCGCCGGCACCGACCCGATGGACATCAAGAGCGGCATCGACAAGGCCGTTGAAGCCGTCACTGCCGAAATCAAGAAGATGTCGGTGCCGTGCAAGGACCGCAAGGCGATCGCCCAGGTCGGCACCGTCTCCGCCAACTCCGATGAAGCGATCGGCGAAATCATCGCCACCGCGATGGACAAGGTCGGCAAGGAAGGCGTCATCACCGTCGAAGACGGCTCCGGTCTCG
>NZ_CAISIQ010000255.1 GCF_903885465.1 uncultured Nevskia sp. | reverse complement strand
CCGTCCGGTGGCGGTTGCGGTATCGCTGCTGCCGTTCCATTTCCCATGGCGCGAACAGGTTTATCTCGGCTGGGTCGGCCTGCGCGGTTCGGTGCCGATGGTGCTGGCGACCTTTCCGCTGCTGGCAGGGCTCGAGAACGCGACCTTGTTCTTCGATGTCGCCTTCTTCATCGTGCTGGTCTCGCTGATCGTCCAGGGCTGGACGGTGGCACCCGCCGCGCGCCTGCTCGGCCTGCAGATGCCGCCGATCACCACGCGCGTACGCCGTGCCGACATCGACCTGCCTGGCACCCGCGGCTACGAGATGGTCAGCTACCGGCTGGCGCGGACCAGCGCCCTGGTCGGCAAGAAGCCGAAGCAGCTGCCGATCGAGGACCACTCGCGCATCGTCAGCCTGACCCGCGCCGGCAAGCTCGTGCCATATCGCGACTGGGGCACGCTGAAGGGCGGCGACTACTTGTCGCTGATCGTCTCGAAAGCGGAACTGCCGGAACTCGATCAGCTGTTCCAGTCGACCAGCGGCCAGCAGGCCGTCGAACAGCAACGCTACTTCGGCGAGTTCGTGATCAGCCCCGAGGCGCGGGTTGCCGACCTGGTCAACGCCTATGGCGTCGAGGTGCCGGAATCAACGACCGACTGGACCCTGTCGGCGTTCATCACCAGCGTGTTGCACAAGCCGGTGGTCGGCGACCGTCTCCGGCTCGGCGACATGGAACTGGTGGTCCGCAAGATGGACGGCATCAAGATCGTCGAACTGGGCCTGCGTCTGCCGCATGGCTGATGGTGGCGATGAACGCTGCAGCAACGAAAAAGCCCCTATTTCTAGGGGCTTTTTGTTTTGCCAGATTTTTCTCTGGATACTTGTCTGGTGGACAGTACAGGGCTTGAACCTGTGACCCCCGCCGTGTGAAGGCGATGCTCTACCACTGAGCTAACTGTCCGAGGCGCGCATTGTAGGGATGACAACCGGTCGCTGCAATCACTTTTGAATGCGCACTTCGTTTACCGAACGAAAAGCACGACCCCGATATCTGTCAGTGCTTGCGTGGCTGGAAATGCAGTGGTGCTTCCCCTGTCGCCGGCGATTGGGTTTTCGTCGCGCCACAGTTGTTGCAGGTGCCGCAGCCGCTGTCGCAGCCTGAGGCCGTACTCGACGGTTCGGCGACCTTGAGCCCCAGCGCCCATCGCAGTCCGTTGACCAGCCGCCGATGCACCGAAGGCAGCAATTGGCGCAAGCCACGCCAGGCGAACACAGCGACGATCACCGCGACCACCACGGTTTCGACGATGCCGCCGAATCCAGTCGCGGTAGCGGCGGCGCTCATGACAGTGCGCTCGCGATACGGAAGGTGATCCAGGACGCGCCATAAGCCAGCGCGAACAGGTAACCGGTGGCCAGCGCCACGATCTTCCAGGACTGGGTTTCGCGGCGGATCACCGCCAGAGTCGACACACACTGCGGCGCGAACACGTACCAGACGATCAGGCTGAGTGCCGTGGCCAGTGACCATTGCGCGGCGATCAGCGGCAGCAGTTGTCCTGCGGCTTCGTCGCCAGTGGCCGAGACCGCGTAGACCGTCGCCAGTGAGCTGACCGCAACCTCGCGCGCCGCCAGGCCCGGAATCAGCGCGATGCAGATCTGCCAGTTGAAACCGATCGGCGCGAATAGCGCTTCCATGGCCTTGCCGATGCGACCGGCGTAGCTGTAATCGATCGCTGCGCCCACGAAGCCTTCAGGGGCGACGGGATAGGTGGACAGGAACCAGAGCAGCACGGTCAGCGTGAGGATGATGCCGCCGACCCGCTTCAGAAAGATGCTGGCGCGCTCCCACAGGCCGATCAGCACGTCGGTGACGTGCGGCAGGCGGTACGACGGCAGTTCCAGCAGCAGCGAATGTTCCGCCTTGTCGCGGCGAACCAGCTTCATGACGTAAGCGACGGCCAGCGCCGAGACGATGCCGGCGACATACAGCGCGAACAGCACCAGGCCCTGCAGGTTGAAGACGCCGCCCACCGTGCGCTCCGGGATGAAGGCGCCGATCAGCAGCGCATAGACGGGCAGCCGCGCCGAGCAGGTCATCAGCGGCGCAACCAGAATCGTCGCCAGACGATCACGTGGGTCCTGAATCGTCCGCGCCGCCATGATCCCTGGCACCGCGCAGGCAAAACTCGACAGCAGCGGAATGAACGAGCGCCCGGTGAGCCCGGCGCCGATCATCAGGCGATCGAGCAAAAAGGCGGCGCGCGGCAGATAGCCGGATTCTTCCAGCACCAAAATGAACAGAAACAGCAGCAGGATCTGCGGCAGGAACACGACGACGCTGCCAGCGCCGAGCAGCATGCCGTCGACCAGCAGGCTGCGCAGGGTGTTGTCCGGCATCGCGCTGCGCAGCGCAGCAGCCGCGTAGGTGATGCCGGCATCGATGCCGTCCTGCAGCGGAGCGGCCCAGGAGAACACCGCCTGGAAGATCAGGAACATCACGATCGACAGCATCAACAGACCACCGACCGGATGCAGCGCCCAGCGATCGATGCGGTCATCAAGTGCCGCCGTGCGGCGCGGCATGGTCACGGCGGAAGCGATCAGGTGGCGCACTTCGGCGTGCAGATCAGCCGGTGTAGCCACTGACGACAGCGGCGGCAGCTCGCCATCGATCTTGTCGAGCAGCTTGCCGACGCCATCGGCACGCACGGCGATGGTTTCGACGACCGGCACGCCGAGCATCGCTTCGAGCTTGGCGCGGTCGATGAGAATGCCGCGCCGGGCGGCGGCGTCGCACATGTTCAGCGCCAGGATCATCGGCAGGCCGAGCGCCCGCACTTCGAGCACGAAGCGCAGATGCAGGCGCAGATTGGTGGCATCGGCCACGCAGACCAGCAGATCGGGTTTGGTCTCGCCGGCCATCAGGCCCAGGCAGACGTCGCGGGTGATCGCTTCGTCAGGGCTGGTGGCGCCAAGACTGTAGGCGCCGGGCAGATCAAGCAGACGAACGTGTTGACCGGATGGTGTGCGCAGTTCGCCAGCCTTGCGCTCGACCGTCACACCCGCGTAATTGGCCACTTTCTGACGGCTGCCCGTCAAGCGGTTGAACAAGGCGGTCTTGCCGCAGTTCGGGTTGCCGACCAGGGCAACCTGCAGGCTGGCGGCGCTCATGCGGCGACTCGAATCATGACCCGGGCGGCTTCGGCACGGCGCAGTGCGAAGCGTGTGTAGCCGATCTGCACGACCAAGGGATCGCCGCCGATGGGCCCGCGGGCGACTACCCGAACCGGCTCGCCAGCCACGAAGCCGAGATCGCGCAAGCGGGCGGCGATCGGATCGGCGGCCTGCACGTCCTCGACGCGGTCAACGATCGCTTCCACACGCAGCTTCAGGTCTTTCAGACTTTGGTCCACTGCCAGCTTGAATGAGAATGGTTCGCAAGCATACGCGATACGGTCAGGTCCCGGAGCAGCGGGTGAATAGCGCACCGCACCGCCGGCGCCCGCTGGCCAATTCGACATAAATGACCGGCCACCCGGCAGCTCGGCGACCGGGTTATAAGTGCCGCATTCCTTTTGACCTCGAATCCGCCTGAACGATGGCGATCAAGACGCGCGGTACCGGCGGACGCAGTACTCGAATCCTCGGGGCTGGCCTGCGCACGCTCGGGCGTTCGATGCTGAACCGGCTACCCGGCGGTGACCGGGTGCAGCGCACGGCGCAGTACTGGGCCGATGTCGGCGAGGACTGGGCGCGCACCTTGGCCGAATTGCGCGGCGCAGCGATGAAAATGGGCCAGCTCGCCTCGCAGTACGCCGACGTGCTGCCGCCTGCCCTCGCCGAGCAACTCCGCAAGTTGCAACGCTCGGTCGAGCCGCTGCCGTTTTCGGAAATGCAACCGCTGCTCGATAACCAGTGGACGCCGGCGCAGAAGAAGCGCGTCCGCTCGGTCGAACCGATCGCGATCGCCGCGGCGAGCATCGGTCAGGTCCATCGCGCGGTGCTTTCCAACGGCGCACCGGTGGTGATCAAGCTGCGCTATCCGGGCGTTGATGAAGCGGTGGATTCCGATGTCGAGCAACTGCGCCGGATCATCGGCTTGTCGAAACTGCTGCCCGTCGATGGCGAAGCGATCGACCTGCTGATGAACGAAGTGCGCGACCGCTTCCGCGAGGAAACCGACTACCGCGCGGAGTTGGCGCACCTCAAGTACCTGCGCAAGCACGCGAAGCTGCCAGGCATCATCTATCCGAAACCGGTTGAAGCGCTTTGCGCAGACGGCATTCTGGTGCTCAGCGAAGAGCCCGGTGCAACGCTGGAAGAAGCGAAAACCTGGCCGCAGCCACTGCGCGATGCTCTGGGTCTGGCGCTCTGCCGCTGGGTGACGCACGAGATGTTCGTTGCCCTCGCCGTCCACGCCGATCCGCATCCGGGCAATTTTGCCTTCCGAGAATCCGGCGACGTGGTGATCTACGACTTCGGCTGCGTCAAACGATTGACCGCCCCGGTGGCCGAGCGCGTGGTGCTGCTGCTCAACGCCGCGCGAGAAGCACGCTGGCAGGACTTGCACGAACACCTGAGCGCGCTCGGCGGCATCAGCGAAGGCGTCACCGCCGCGCAGCTGATGACGTTCTATGAAGAACTCGCGCGGCTGATCCTGGGACGACTCGGCGAAGCCGAATACTTCGATTTCGGCGACACCCGGTTCATCGAAGACATCCGCGGGGCGATCAAACGCAACCTCGGCCTGTCCTTCAAGTTTCGGCCGGTCTCCGATCTGCTGTTCGTGCTGCGCGCCTTGAGCGGGCTGTACTGGACCTTGCGGGCCTTGGGTGCACGAGTGCCGGTGACTGCGGTCTTGACAGCGCATGGCGTCACGCTCGGCAGTCCTCGCGAAGCTTGCGCAAGCCCGGCAAGCTGAGGGGTTGGTCCGGGCAACTGTGCAGAACATCACGAAAAATCGGATGGGCAAGGAAACCCAAACCCAAATCCGGTATTCAAGTGCTTGTTTATGCTATATTTTAAATAATACCAACAATCAAAGTACGTTTTCTGCACCATGATGCAAGTGGCTAATCGTTGCGGTGCACCATCAATGCACTATTCTTGCGCACCGGTGCGCTGGCTCCAGGCATTGCCATGCCTCGAGTCGCCAGGCACTTATCGACTGCCGACTCCGCACTGCCACAGGGATGTTTGCTTTTTCCCGGTATCAGGTCGTTCATGACATCGCTCGAAATGCTTACATCCTCACAGGTAGCCACTGCGTTATCTGCCCCGACCCAACCCAGCGTCCTTGTTGCCGGCGAATCTTCGTTCCGGCGCCAGGCCTGACCCCAACATTCAAATCGAGACCAACCAGGAATGGGAACCAAGCGAGAGTTCGGACCACAGCGCATCCTCGTCACCGGCGGCGCAGGCTTTATCGGCTCGCATCTTTGCGCGCGCTTGCTGGACGAAGGACAGGAAGTGCTCTGTGTCGACAACTTCTACACCGGCTCGCGCGAAAACCTACACCCGCTTCTGAACAATCCCCGGTTTGAAATGCTTCGTCACGACGTGACGATGCCGCTTTACGTTGAGGTTGATCAGATCTACAACCTGGCCTGCCCTGCCAGCCCGGTGCACTATCAGTTCGATCCGGTACAGACCACCAAGACCAGCGTCCACGGCGCGATCAACGTGCTGGGGCTGGCGAAACGCCTCAAGTGCCGGGTGCTGCAGGCATCGACCAGCGAGGTCTACGGTGATCCCGAAGTCCATCCGCAGACCGAGGATTACTGGGGGCATGTCAATCCGGTTGGCTATCGTTCCTGCTACGACGAAGGCAAGCGCTGCGCTGAAACGCTGTTCTTCGACTACTACCGCCAGCACAAGGTCGAGATCAAGGTCGCTCGCATCTTCAATACCTACGGGCCGAACATGCATCCGAACGACGGGCGCGTCGTTTCGAACTTCATCGTCCAGGCGCTGCTCAATCGCCCGATCACGATCTATGGCGAAGGTCAGCAGACGCGCTCGTTCTGTTATGTCGAGGATCTGGTCGACGGCCTGATTCGCCTGATGGCGTCGCCCGGCGACGTGACAGGCCCGATCAATCTCGGCAACCCGCACGAATTCACGATTCGCGAACTTGCAACCTTAGTCATCGAATTGACTAATTCTTCATCCAAACTTGAGTTCTTCCCAATGCCACCTGACGATCCGAGGCAGCGTAAGCCGGACATCACGCGTGCGCAGACTCAACTCGGCTGGCAACCCCGTGTCCAGCTGCGGGAGGGCCTGACGCGCGCTATTGCCTATTTCGAGCAGATGGTTCGCGAACAGCGGGGAGCCACCAATGCTTAAGTCCTCGTGCGAAAGCCATCTTCGAAACCCTTACGTTTACTGGTCTGTGGCGGTGCGGGCTATATAGGCTCGCACATGTGCAAATTGCTGGCGGAGCATGGCCACGAGGTTGCCGTCGTCGACAATCTGTCGACAGGTCATGCGGAGGCTGTTCGCTGGGGTGAACTGCACGTCGGCGATATTGGCGACTCGGCGCTGCTCGATCGGGTTTTCTCAGATTTCCGGCCGGAAGGCGTGTTGCATTTCGCCGGGAAATCGATCGTCGAGGAATCGATCACCGATCCGGCTTCCTACTACCTCAACAATTTCTCGTCGTCGCTGAAGCTCTTCGAGCAAGTCCGGAAGATTCCGGATTGCCCGGTGATTTTCTCATCGACGGCGGCAATCTTCGGGGAACCGCAGAGCGATCAGATTACCGAGGCTCATCCCAAGTACCCGATCAACGCCTACGGCCGATCGAAACTCGCCGTGGAGCAGCTGTTGCAGGATTACTGGACGGCCTATTCGATGCCATCGATGTGCTTCCGCTATTTCAATGCGGCTGGGGCCGATCCGGCGGGGAACATTGGCGAGGCACATCACCCTGAAACTCACCTGATTCCGCGAGTATTCGATTCGATCCTCGGGGTAGCCGGTGCGGTGAAGGTGTTCGGAAACGATTACGGCACACCGGACGGGACCTGTGTCCGCGATTTCGTCCATGTCGAAGATCTGTGCAATGCCCACCTGCTCGGTATCGAGTTCTTGAAGGATCGCCATGCGGCGCTGACCTTCAATCTAGGCAATGGCGTCGGATTCTCGGTAATGGAAGTGCTGAAGGCAGCCCAGAACATCACCGGTATCGCTGTGCCCTACCAGTTCACCGGCCGGCGTCCCGGAGACTCGCCACGGCTGGTCGCCGATTCTTCGGCAGCGCGCGAGTACTTGGGCTGGACGCCCCAGTACACTGAACTGCCACACATCATGAAAACGGCATGGAATTGGCACAGGGATCGAAAATTTTGAATCCATCTTTTCAACCATCGCACTGGAACGCTGCTCGTGACTGAAGCCCGCAAGATCATTCTGGTAACCGGTGGTGCAGGCTTCGTCGGTTCGCACGCCTGCAAGGCGCTTTCTGCCGCAGGCTATCAGCCGGTGGTTTATGACAACCTGAGCCGCGGCCATCGCGAAGCGGTCAAATGGGGCCCGCTGATCGAGGGGGACATCCTCGACCGCCCCCGACTCGAGCAAGTGCTGAACGAGATCAATCCGGCAGCGGTGATGCACTTCGCAGCATTCGCCTATGTTGGCGAATCGATGGCAACCCCTTCGATGTACTTCGACAACAACGTCACCGGCACGGCGCGCCTGCTGGAGGCGATGGAAGCCACCGGTTGCCGCACGCTGGTTTTCTCTTCCAGCTGCGCCGTATACGGAGGCATACACGGAACGCCGATCGACGAGACCACGCCGTGTGACCCATCGTCTTTCTACGGTCAGACCAAGCTGAACTGCGAGCAGCTGATCCGTGGCTTCGTCCGCAGCCACGGTTTCAGCGCTATCGCGCTGCGCTATTTCAACGCCGCTGGCTCCGATCCAGATGGCGAAATCGGCGAAAACCACGATCCTGAACCGCACATCATCCCCGTGGTCCTAAGAGTTGCCGCGGGTTTAGATCCGATCGTGACGCTGAATGGCTCGGATCACCCGACACCCGATGGCACTTGCGTTCGCGATTTCGTCCACGTCTGTGATCTTGCGCACGCTCACGGTCTTGCTGTGGCCCGTGCTTTGCAAGGTACTGGCAAGCTTGAAATTTTCAATCTGGGCGTTGGCAGAGGTTTTTCTTTGAACGAGATCGTTGAGGCGGCGCGTCGAGTGACTGGAAGAGATATTCCGGTGCGCTATACCGATCGCCGCCCCGGTGATCCACCGTATGCGGTGGGTAAAGCGGACCACGCACAATCAACCTTGGGCTGGAAGCCGCAGCACACTGAAATCGAAAATTCGTTGCGGCATGCATGGCGCTGGATGCTGCAATCGCACAAACTGTGACCAAGATCGTCTTTCCATTGTCGCGCCACCCGATTATTCATCAGACCCCTATTGATTCTGTTCGATAATCCCGGCGAACCAAGACCTAATCAATCATGTCCAGTAACGCTGAGCCACGAGTACCTGCCAAAACCGCCCATGCCCGATCAGGGCATCCGGTGACGCTGCACACGTTCACGTCGGTCCGAGTGCATGTGCCCCATGTTCCGCGCCGCGAACGTTTGCTGGCGGCAGAGTCGAATGACGCACTGCAGCCTTTGCGCGGTCTTGCGGAACGCAGCCTGGACATCGTTTTCGCGCTCGGGCTCGCCGCCGTGTTCAGCCCGGTGATCCTCGCCTCGATCGTTGCCCTCGGCCTGTCCAACGGACCAGTGATCTTCAAGCAGTCCCGGCTCGGCCGTGGCGGACGCGAGTTCCACGTCTACAAGTTCAGGACCATGGTGCCGAACGCGGCCGAAGTCCTGCAGCAGTTGCTGGACAAGGATCCCGTCGTTCGTGAGGAATGGGAGCGCGACTTCAAGCTCCGCAATGATCCGCGAGTGACGGCCACCGGCCGCTTCCTGCGCAAGACCAGCCTCGATGAACTGCCGCAGTTGTGGAACATCCTCAAAGGCGACATGAGCCTAGTCGGGCCGCGGCCGATCGAACCTTTCGAGATCGTCAAGTACGGCCGCTTCGCGAAGCACTACTACGCCCTGCGCCCCGGATTGACCGGCTTGTGGCAGGTCTCCGGCCGCAGCGACACCACCTATCAGCGCAGAGTTGCGCTCGATGCGTTCTACGCCAAGAACCGCAGCCTCACCTTGAACCTCAGCATCATCCTGAAGACGGTGCGAGTTGTGCTCAAGGGCAGCGGCGCGTACTGAACGCCGCTAACATCGCGACGAGCACCTCGCCGCAAGAATCCCTGCAACCATGAAACTGCTGGTCACTGGCCATCGAGGCTTCGTCGGCGCGTACGTGCTGGCCAACAGCAAGAGCGTTGGCTTGAGCGATGACGACGGGCAAGCCATCAATCTGCTGGACGTCGTCGCCGTCAAGCGCTGCATCGAACGCGAACGTCCCGATGCTGTGCTGCATCTGGCAGCGCAGAGCTTCGTGCCGGATTCGTTCCGTGATCCTCGCGCGACCTACGACACCAATTTCACCGGCACACATGGCTTGCTGGATGCGCTGAAAACCAGCGGATTCAAGGGTCGTTTCCTGTTCGTCAGCAGCGCTGATGTCTATGGCGCGCTGCCCGAAGCGGCACTGCCAGCCCACGAAACCACGCCCACGCGTCCGTTGAATCCCTATGCGGTCAGCAAAATCGCGGCGGAAACTTTATGTGGCTACTGGCAGCGTGCGGAGGGGATGGACGTAGTCATCGCCCGCCCGTTCAATCACATCGGCCCTGGTCAGAGCACCCGCTTCGCCATTGCCGATTTCGCCAAGACTATCGCCGGCATCAAGCTGGGCAAGGCCGGCAAGGTGCTGGAAGTTGGCGATCTCGACGTGACTCGCGATTTCACCGATGTACGCGATGTTGTCGCTGCTTATCACTTGCTGCTCACACACGGAAAGAGTGGTGAGACCTACAATATCTGTTCGGGTATCGAACGCCATCTTGGCGATGCGGTTGGCTTGCTTGCAGAACTGGCCGGCGTCGATATCGAACTGAAAACTGACGCTGCCCGCTTCCGCAAGGCCGGGCAACGTCGTGCCTGTGGCAGCAGCGACAAGCTGCGCGCAGACACCGGCTGGCAACCGCGCATCGACTGGTCGACCAGCCTGCGCGATACCCTCAACTATTGGGAGAACACTCTGAAATGACCGCATCCAAGCGCGCCTTCATCACCGGCATCACGGGCCAGGACGGCGCCTACCTTGCGAAGTTGCTCGTCGACAAGGGTTACGAAGTATTCGGTCTGCTGGCTCGGCGCAGTACCAGCACGGTCTGGCGTCTCGACTACGTTGGCATCCTCGATCAGATCACCTTGATCGATGGCGACCTCACCGACCTGTCCTCGCTGATCCGGGCATTGAAAATTGCCAAGCCGCACGAGATCTACAACCTCGGTGCTCAAAGCTTCGTCGGCTCAAGCTGGGACCAGCCGATCCTGACCGGCCAGGTCACCGCGATCGGCGTCACCAACGTGCTTGAAGCGATCCGTCTCACGGATCCTTCAGCCCGCTTCTACCAAGCCTCGACCAGCGAAATGTTCGGCCTGATCCAGAAAGAACAGCAGGACGAACAGACCCCGTTCTACCCGCGCAGCCCATACGGCGTAGCCAAGCTCTATGGCCACTGGGCGACCGTGAACTATCGTGAAAGCTTCAAGCTGCACGCTTCCAGCGGCATCCTGTTCAATCACGAATCGCCGCTGCGCGGCATCGAATTCGTGACCCGCAAGGTCACCGATGCAGTGGCCCGCATCAAGCTGGGCAAACAGCAGCAGCTTGCGCTCGGCAACATCGACGCCAAACGTGACTGGGGCTTCGCCGGCGACTACGTCGAAGCCATGTGGCTGATGCTGCAGCAGGAGCAGCCAGACGATTACGTGATCGCCACCGGCATCACCACCACGGTGCGAGACATGTGCCGCATTGCATTCGAGCACGTCGGCTTGAACTATGAAGACCATGTCGTCATCGACCCGCGCTATTACCGACCGGCAGAAGTCGAAGTGCTGCTCGGCAATCCTGCCAAAGCTCAGGCGAAACTCGGATGGAAGGCAACGACCACGCTGGATCAATTGATCACGATGATGGTGGATGCAGACATGAAGCGCGTTGGCGCGATCTGATTCAAAAACGCCTTTACCTGGACTGAGCGTAAAAACTCTCCCTGCTTTCGGGGTACAGAGTTGCAGCTGACTTTTTCAGCAGAAGTTCCGTCTGCAACTGTAAAGATGTTTTCAACGCTTCTTGATACGAATGAAACTTGAATCTAGCAACCGTTGGCGAATCGCTATTTAACGGTTCAGGTAACAGGGCATGTGGATCAGCGGCATCACTCGATCATAATGGCAGACATATTGAGCCCTGCAGACAATCACACCATCCTCGTTCATTCGTTCGTGCGCAGAATCGCACAACGTTACTTCACATTCGTCGCCGCACGTATCGCACTGGTAATAGGCCGATGGTTCGTGTTGATACAGAGCGCCAAACATCTCGACAAGATTGATTTTGCAGCATTGGCTGCAGCGTTATCGGTAGCGGAACTTCTGCGCGCGCTGGCAGATGGTGGAGTCGATAATTTTTCCTACTCGCGGCTAGGTGGCGCCAACTGCCGTGTGCGTGTAACTGTTCGAACCGCCTTCTTCTTTCGCGCGGTTATCGCCACAATTTTGATGGTAATCGGAGCAGCAGTTCACTATTTTCTTGTAGGTGAACTTCGAGTCTTGCCGGTCTTCCTGCTTATCGGAATAACACTAGCGCAAACTACGTCTATCGCTCTACTGCAGAAAGAAGCTCAGTTCTCAAGACTTGCGACACTGGTTGGCATCACACTTGTTGCTTCGTTAGCAGTCAACCTAACAGTGCTGTTGTCTCCAGCACAGTTAGGCTTAATGTCGATGTTGTTAATCGCACCTGACGCTGTTGCGGCGAGCGCTGGCCTCGTGCTTGCATCTCCTGCAATCAGCAAGATGCTTGCGCAGTGGCGGCGAGCACGGCGCCCCGCTTTGTCGATTCTGAGGTCGATCGCGTCGAAACTTGCTCCAATCAGCTTAGTCACTATGCTGGTGATGATCTACAGCCGCCTTGACGTAACCCTTGTGCTTCCCTTGCTCGGCAGCATCGCTCAAGCGGACTATTCTGCCGGTTGGCGTCTTACTGAACCGCTGTTTCTCTTCTTGTCGATAGCATCTTTTGCTTTGCTCGCAGAACTTGGCAGTGTGTCATCGAACAACGCCCAAGTTCTCGGAACAGTGCTCACGAAGCCTGCTGCGATACTGCCTATGATCGGCTTGCTCGCCATCGCCTTGATTGCTGTATTCGTAGTCCGTTTCGTCGCTGGGAATTGGATAGGACTGAGCGCTGAGGCTAGCCTTCTCGCCGGCATTCTTGCAGGCGGAATCCCATTTCGCGTCGCGAATACGCTGATTTCAACCGTACTGCAACGATTGGCGCGTTTTGATCGTGTCTTGGTTGCATCGATCAT
>NZ_CAISIQ010000254.1 GCF_903885465.1 uncultured Nevskia sp. | reverse complement strand
TCTGCAGGCGCTCCAGCTGCTCGCGAATGACGCCGTCGACCGGCGTCGCCCAGCCAGCCAGACCACCCGCGGCCTGACCGCTGACGGCATACGTCTGGCTGAGGATGGTGCGCTCGCCATCGGCTTTCAGCTCCCAGGTCATCACGGCGTTGACCGGCTCGGCCTGCAGCGGGCCTAGTCCTCCGTTCAGGCGCAACAAGCGGTTCGGTGTCGCCATCACGACATGCTGATGCTCGACGCTGCCGCCATCCGCCAGGCGTTCGCAGAAGCAGCCGCCGGCGCGCGCATCGAGGCTGAAGTTGGCGGCCTTGCCGGACCAGCTGTGCTCCTGGTTCCACCAGCGCGCGGGCTCGATCAACGCGGCCCAGACCTTGGCCGGTGGCGCGGCGATCGTCACCCGATTGCGAGCAAGAAAACCCTGTTCGCCAGCTTTGACCACCTCGGCAGCGGCACTCAGCGGCAGCAACACGCCCACCAGCAAACTCGAGGCCAGCGATGCAAAAGCGGTCAAACGCAAAGAACAGGACATGGTTCGGCTCCGGTACGGGGCCTGATTGTCCGGCCAGCAGATGACGCGGCGCTACACTGTGCGCCGCAAATCCCCTGAAAATCCTCGCGTTCTGCCATGTCCCGCGTTCTGTCCAGCCTGTTCGTCGAGCAACTCACCGTCATCGACTGCGCCTATCTCGATGCACGGCGCGGTGTGGTCGGCGAAAGCTGGATCGTCGACATCGAACTGCGCGGCGAACTGGACGCGCAATCGATGGTGCTGGACTTCGGCGAGGTCAAGGAGCGCCTGAAGCGAGCGCTTGACGACAGCGCCGATCACACGCTGATCGTGCCGCGCCGTCACGCCGGGCTTTCCGTGCATGAAGCCGGCGGCAGAGTCGATCTGGAATTCCGGGGCCCGGCGGCAGGCGCGATCGAGCACAGCTCGCCGACGGTCGCCGTGACCCTGCTCGATGCAGAAAGCGTGACCAGCGACGCGCTGGCCGCGCATCTGAAGCCCGTGCTGGCCGCTGTGGTGCCGGCCAACGTCGCCGAACTGGTGCTGAACCTGCGCAGCGAAGCGATCAGCGGCCCGTACTACCACTACACGCACGGCCTGAAGAAGCACGCCGGCCATTGCCAGCGCATCGCCCACGGCCATCGGTCGCGGATCGAGATCCTGGTCGACGGCGTTCGCGATGCCGCGCTCGAAGCCGAACAGGCCGCGCGCTGGGCCGATATCTACCTCGGCACTCGTGAAGATCGGGTGTCGACGGCCAATAGCCGCCAGCGCTACGCATACACCTCGGCCGAAGGCGCGTTCGCGCTGGAACTGCCGGCCGAGCACTGCGATCTGCTCGAAACCGACACCACCGTGGAATGCCTTGCCGATCATCTCGCCGGCCTGGCGGCGGCTGCGCGGCCGGGCCGGGACATCGCGGTGCGCGCCTATGAAGGCGTGATGAAAGGGGCGATCGCCCGGCGCCTGCGCTGAGCACCGGCGAAAGTCGGTTTTTGTTCAGCGGCAATTCAGATCGGCGGCGTAAAGTTCGGCCATGAACAAGGCTCCCGTCAAAATAGTCATTCGTGTTCTGTCCCTGATCGGCATCGCTGCCACGATCGCAGCCTGTACGCCGCTCGAAACCTACGACGATGACTACGGCGGTCGCAGCCAGCGCGATGTGGTGGTGCGCTACGAATCCTACGGCTACCCGGATTCCTACTACGGCCCCGGCTATTACGGTGCCGGCTGGTACAACCCAGGCTGGTACGGCGGCTACTACTACGGTGGCGGCTACTACGACGGCCGTCCTTATTACGGCAACGGCGGCGGCTATTACCGCGGCCAGCGCTACTACCCGCCTGGCTACAACGGCCGTCGCGATGACGACCACAACTGGGATCATGACGGCCGCGGCCGTGACCGCGATGGCAACGGCCGTCCGCGCAATTCCGAGCCGCCGATCTACGCCGACCCGAACCCGGGCCGCCCTCGGCCGCGCGATCCGGATCGCGGCAATGGCTATGACGGCGATCACCGCCCGCCGGTCGTGGCGCCGCCGTTGCCGCCGGGCCAGCGCGGCAATCTGTCGGATCGCGACCAGGGCCGCGATCAGAATCGCCAGCCGCCGACGGTTCCGGGGCAGCGTCCTACGGCCAGAAACGATGGCCGTGACGGCCGTAACGACTACCGCAACGACCGGAATGACGCGCCGAGCCGCAATTCCTCGCCGCCGCGTCAGCAGCCCGAGCCGGCACAGCGCCCGCCGATACAGGCGCCGACGCAGCGGGCGCCTCGGGACAATGACGACGACAACCGCGGTGGCGGCCGTCGCCTGCCCCGTGGCCCGGGCGCCTATTGATCGTCAAATGGCACACGCGCCGGCTAGTTCAGCCGGCGCGTTTATAATCGCCGCCCGCCAGACCCGTCTGATCTGTTGAGCCGCCATGACTGCCGCCAATACCGATGTCCGCTTTGAAGCCCGCCAGACCATCGAACAGGTCGAGGAAGGTCACGACCTCGCGCCAAAATTCGACGAGCATGGCCTGATCGCCTGCGTGACCACGGCGGCGAACACCGGCGAAGTGCTGATGCTCGGCTACATGAACGCCGAAGCACTGAAGCTGACGATCACCACCGGCGAAGCGCACTACTACAGCCGCTCGCGGAAAGTGCTGTGGCACAAGGGCGCGACCTCCGGCCTGGTGCAGAAGGTGGTCGAGATGCGTATCGACGACGATCAGGATGCCGTCTGGCTGCGGGTCGAGATTCCCGGCGACGCGAGCTGCCACGTCGGCTACCGCTCCTGCTTCTATCGCTCGATCCCGACTGGGGAAGGCCCAGAAATTACGGATGGCACTCGCGTCCTTAAGTTCGAAGAGAGCGAAAAGATGTTCGAGCCGAAAGCCGTCTACGGCGACGCGCCGAATCCGACCATCCTTTAAGTCGACCGAACGAGAAAAGCCCGAGGGCGGATCTTCCGCCCTCGGGCTTTTTTGTGGTCGATGCCGCCCGATCAGGCGCGCGCTTGGGTCCAGCGATTGGCACGCCCGAAGGTACCGATGTCATTGAAGCGCACGCCCATCTCGCGCATCACCTTGTGAGCCACCGGCGCGCTCATCTGGCGGATGTAGAACGGTTCCTTGACCACGAAATGATGGATCGCGTGAGTCGAGCCGAAATTGAAGCAGAACAGATGGAACGGCGTCATCCACCAGGCGTTCAGCACCTGGCACTGCTGCAGTTCGTTGCCTGGCTCGACGTCACCGAAGTAATGCATGTTCGAGCTGACGAAGTGCAGGCTGAAGCTGCGCAGCACGTTCGGCGCGATCCAGGTCACGGTCAGGAAGTTGATCACCTGCATCGCCGTCAGGATCCATGACCACCAGCCGATCTCGGTGCCGGCCAGCTGTGCGGCGCCATTGATCGCGTGGAAGCCGAGAAAGTTGTACCAGATGCCGATCTGCAGCCAGCCGAGCGGGAAATAGCCGGCCGCAGCGCTCAGAAACAGCTTGGTGCGCTTGTGCGCTGGCACCTTGCCCATGCGCAGTGCCACCGACAACACGTTGTCGCCGGTCATCAGCAGGCGCTTGATGCCCCAGCGCTCGCCGTTGGTGATCGCGCGTTCTTCGAGATCGTTCTGCTGGCCTGAGAACTTGTGATGGTTGAAGTGCAAGCTGCGCCGCGCCCAGGGGTTGATCGTCGTCGGCCGCGCCAGCCAGACCAGCGCCATCATCAGGTGATGCGCCCAGGGTGTCTTCTTGAAGTACATCCAGTGGATCAGGTCGTGTTCCAACTCATGCGTCAGTGACGCGAAGATCGCGACCAGCGGAATGCACAGCCAGGCCGACAGCGTGCCTTCGTAGTAAGCCCAGCCGCAGGCGATGATGCCGAGCCAGGAGATCGCGAGAATCGCCGCACCGATCGCGTTCTGATGCTTGAGGATCGGATGCGCCTCGCGTAGCCGCTGGCCTTCTGCAGTGACCACGGCCTTGATGTGCGCGGCCTTTTGCTCGTCGCTCATGCTCGAAGGGTTGATGACGGCTGTGCTCATGGTGAGTTTCCGGACGATCGCTGGATTACGATGAGCCGCATTGTTGTTCCGCCCCGCCACGCCCGCCTGATCGCCGACGCCACGATGTTGTCCGTGCACGACAAGCTGCCGATTCCAATAGTCAGGGCCACGACGGCGACCACGCTGACCAGCTGGGCCCGGGCGATCCGCAAGGCGCTCGATGCCGCCGGTGTCGACAGCGCAGCCTTGTTCGCCGAAGCCGGCCTCGACGTCGCCGCACTCGCCGACGCCCAGGCGCGCTATCCGGTCGCCCGCACCAACCGGCTCTGGCAGCTCGCCGTCGAGGCCACCGGCGATCCGGCGTTCGCGCTGATCGTCGCTCGCCAGTCCGGACTGCTGACCTTTCACGCACTCGGCTATTCGCTGTCTGCCTCGGCAACCCTGCGCGAAGCCTTCGAGCGGCTACTACGCTATTTCCGGGTGGTCAGCGATGGCGCCGAGCTGCGCTTCCGCAGCGTCGGCGCGCAGTGCATCTACGAAATCGCGCCGACAGCCGACGGTCATGCGCCGATTCCGGAAGCGGTCGATGCCTTCGCGTTCGTCGTCGTGCGTCTCTGCCGCGGTCTGTATGCCCGCGATCACGCGCCGCTGGAAGTGCGGCTGCGCCGCCCGCAGCCCGCCGATCCGGGGCCCTGGCAGCGCGCATTCAAGGCGCCGGTCGCATTCGGCGCTGATCGCAATGAATTGATCTTCGATGCGGCCGCCTTCGACGTGCCGCTGGAAACCGCGAACCCGGAACTGGCGCGACAGAACGACGAAGTCGCGGCGCGCTATCTGGCCCGCTTCGGCAAATCGCTGATCCGCGAGCGCCTGCGCGCGGTGTTGATCGAACAGCTACCGCGCGGCGAGCCCAGCCAGGATCGCGCCGCCGAAGCGCTGCACCTGTCCAGCCGCAGTCTGCAACGCCGCCTCGCCATTGAGGCCACCAGCTACAAGACCGTGCTCGACGACGCGCGCCGCGAACTGGCGTTGTCTTATCTGCGCGAAGCGCGGCATTCGATCAGCGAGATCACATACCTGCTCGGCTATTCGGACACGTCCAGCTTCACCCATGCGTTCCAACGCTGGACCGGCATTGCGCCGAGCCGCTGGAAGCCGGGCTAGCTCGGCTACTTCTTCTTGCCGCGCTTGCCCAGATTGCGCAGCAGGCCGAGCCCCGGCACCAGTTCGCTGACCACCTTCGGCTTGCTAATGCCGGCGCGAACCAGGGTCATCGCAAAGGCGCGGACGATGCGGTCGCGGTTCTTGAACACGCTGTTGACCATCGGGATAGCGCGGTCGTTCATCATCGTCACGGTGTCGTCCGGCTCATCGCCGAAGCGGTAGCGCAGGGTCAGTTTCACTTCCAGCGGCTCATTGCGACGACGGCGGCGCGGCTTGGCGTCTACGCTATCGGGGTCTTCTTTCTTGCCCACGCTCCGTCTCCAATGATTGCTGCCAAACCGCTGCCTGCTCATCTTCTGGTCTTCGCCCACGGCAAGGAAAGCGGTCCCTGGGGCATCAAGATCAGCCAGCTGGCCAAGGTCGCCGAGGCCTGCGGTTACACGGTGATCTCGCCGGATTATAGACAGACGATGGACCCGGACCGCCGCGTCGAGCAGTTGCTCGAACTGGCGCCGAAAGCCCGCGGCGCGCTGGTGCTGGCGGGCTCCAGCATGGGCGGCTATGTGTCGGCGATGGCAGCCGGCGGCCTGGAGCCGGATGGCCTGTTCCTGATCGCCCCGGCGCTGTACTTCCCCGGCTACGACCGCGAACCGCCACCGCCGCCGGCGCTGACCCGCATCGTTCACGGCTGGGACGATGACGTGGTGTCGCCGGAAGCGGCACTGCGCTACGCCCATACGCACAGGGCACAGCTGACGATGCTTAACGGTGATCACACACTGAACGCGCGCATCCCCGAACTCTCGGCGGTGCTGCGTGAACTGCTCGAAGTCGCCAAGCTGCACGCCGCGTATCGCCTGGCCCGCTATGTGATCAGTGCGCCGGCCGGTCCGGTCGAGGTGCGCGTCGGCGCGGTCGACGCGGCGACCGAACGGCTGCTGGCCAGCCGCTGCGACATCGATGCGAACTGGGCGATCGTCACCGCCTGCAATCCGCTCGGCGAAGTCGCCGGGGATGAAGACAACGCTCAGGCGATGGCCGAACTGCAGGGCCGGCTCGATGCGGCTGGCGTCCGCTGGTTGCCCAGCGTGGCGCTGGACCCAGAAGGCGTCTGGCCGCCCGAAGTCGGCGTGCTGCTCTGCGATCCGCAACCCGGTTTCGCCGAAGCGCTGGGCCGCGAGTTCCGCCAGAACGCGATCGTCCGGGCCGTGCTCGGCGCGCCGCCGGAACTGCGCTGGCTGCGCTGATGAAGCCTGCTTGGGGCCCCGGCGATCAGGCTGGCGCGCTGCCGTCGCCGACCGGTTTGTAGACCGCCAGAAACTCCGGCGGCTGACGGCGCGGCCGGCCGCGCTTCATGTCGACGCAGACCCACAGGGTGCGAGCGCGCATCACCGTCTTGCCGTCGGACGGCCGAATGATCTGGTAGCCGCGCCACATGGTGATGCGCTGATCGTTTTCGATGATCCAGGTACCGAGCAGCAACTCGTCGCCGGCGAAGGTCGGTGCCAGATAGTCGAGTTCGTGACGGCGGGCAACGCAGCCGGCATCGAGCGCGCGATAGCGCTCCATGTTCATGCCCAGCGCATGCGAATGGCTCCAGGCCACCCGCTCCAGCCAGCCGAGATAGACGACGTTATTGGTATGGCCCATCTCGTCGGTATCGGCCGGCTGCACGGTGACCGGCAGCTGGTGCACGTGCTCGGGGGCGATGTCCCATTCTTTGGCCCAGGTCTCGCTCATTCGGTCTTGTCGTAAGTCGGTGATCGGCCGTTTATTGTGGCCCAAGGTCGCGCAGGCAGCGGCGGAAAAAACGACGCGGCCGTGGCTGATATAATCCGCACCAGTTCGGTCCCGTATCGGGCCAGATGAGGTTCCAGCCCACATGCTCAAGATCGCCAAGCTCACCGATTACGGCACGCTCGTGATGACCACGCTGGCGCTGGAACCGGCTGCCTGCCTGAACGCACAGGAGCTGGCAGCCCGCTCGCACGTGGCCGCGCCGACCGTCGCCAAGCTGCTGAAGCTGCTGGTCAAGGGGGGGCTGGTGGTGTCGACGCGCGGCACCCATGGCGGCTATCGCCTCGCCCGCGGTGCTGAAACGATCACCGTGGCCGATGTCGTCTCAGCGCTCGAAGGTCCGATCGCGATCACCGCCTGCGCCCAGCACGGCGGCGGCTGCACGATCGAAGGCAGCTGCACCTCGCGTTCGAACTGGCGGTTGATCGATGAGGCCGTGCGTCAGGCCTTGTCCGCCGTCACCTTGGCGCAGATGGCCGCGCCGCGTGCCCAGATCCAGACCGCGCGAATGCACGGCAAGAGCGTGCCGCTGCACGTCTTCGCCGCCCGCGAATGAATTGCCTCGAATGAACACACTTTCGCATTGAACCAGGGATCAGCAACCATGATGGCAGCCAACCCCCAAACAACCGCCGAAGCAAACGTCCGCGACGTGACCGCGATGGTTGCGAGCCGCAAGCTCTACAGCGCCGGCTTCATCACCGACATCGAGGCCGACAAGGTTCCGCCTGGTCTTTCCGAGGACGTGATCCGTCTGATCTCGGCGAAGAAGGACGAGCCCGAGTGGCTGCTGAACTTCCGCCTCAAGGCCTATCGCCGCTGGCTGACGATGACCGAGCCTGAATGGGCGCATGTCGACTATCAGAAGGTCGACTACCAGTCGATCTCCTACTACTCGCAGCCGAAGTCGATGAAGGACGGCCCGCAGACCCTGGCCGACGTCGATCCGAAGCTGCTCGAAACCTACAAGAAGCTCGGCATTCCGCTGCGCGAGCAGGAAATGCTCGCCGGCGTGCAGAACGTCGCCGTCGACGTGGTGTTCGATTCGGTATCGGTCGGCACTACCTTCAAGAAGAAGCTGCTCGAAGCCGGCGTGATCTTCTGCCCGCTGTCGGAAGCGGTGAAGAACCATCCGGAACTGGTCAAGAAGTATCTCGGCTCGGTCGTACCGTTCGCCGACAACTTCTTCGCCGCGCTGAACACTGCCGTGTTCACCGAAGGCTCCTTCGTGTTGATCCCGAAGGGCGTGCGCTGCCCGATGGAACTGAGCACCTATTTCCGCATCAACGAGCGCAACACCGGCCAGTTCGAACGCACCCTGATCATCGCCGAGGAAGGCTCGCACGTGAGCTATCTCGAAGGCTGCACCGCACCGCAGCGCGACGAGAACCAGCTGCACGCGGCGGTCGTCGAACTGGTGGCGCTCGACGATGCCGAAATCAAGTATTCGACGGTGCAGAACTGGTATCCCGGCGATGAAGACGGCAAGGGCGGCATCTACAACTTCGTGACCAAGCGCGGCGACTGCCGTGGCGCGCGTTCGAAGATCAGCTGGACCCAGGTCGAGACCGGTTCGGCGATCACCTGGAAATACCCGAGCTGCATTCTTCGCGGCGATGACTCGGTCGGCGAGTTCTATTCGGTGGCGCTGACCAACCATCGTCAGCAGGCCGATACCGGCACCAAGATGATCCACATCGGCAAGCGCACCAAGTCGACGATTGTCTCCAAGGGCATCGCTGCCGGCCGCGGTCAGCAGAGCTATCGCGGTCTGGTCCGCATCCTCGATTCAGCCGAAGGCGCGCGCAACTACACGCAGTGCGATTCCCTGCTGATCGGCGATCAGTGCGGTGCCCACACCTTCCCGTACACCGAAGTTCGCAACCCGACCGCGACCCTGGAGCACGAAGCCACCACCTCCAAGATCGCCGACGACCAGCTGTTCTACTGCCGCGCCCGGGGTATCGGCGAGGAAGAAGCGGTCAGCATGATCGTCAACGGTTTCTGCAAGGACGTGTTCAAGGAACTGCCGATGGAGTTCGCCGTCGAGGCGCAGAAGCTGCTGGGGATCAGTCTGGAAGGGGGCGTGGGGTGATGCCAGCGCGCCTTCTTCTATCGGGCAAGCTCCCATGGCGCTAAGGCCGCCCAAACCCGAATCAACGGATTTCCTGCGGGTCGACATGCTGCGATTTGTCGCCTCGGCGGGCATCGTCTGGCACCATTCGCACGAGTTTTTCTATCCG
>NZ_CAISIQ010000253.1 GCF_903885465.1 uncultured Nevskia sp. | reverse complement strand
CGACCGTTGCAAAGCCAGTCCCAGACCCAAACTCCAGCCAGACGATGATCCTGCCTGCCATCACGCCTCGTTTCGCCGCACTCGGAGAGCCGTACTCAACGGCCATCCAGGCGCGACCATTGCCCTCGCCCAGCTTGCTGCACATCAATGCGGCGCTCGCCGATCAGCTTGGGCTGTCGTCCTCGATCGCCAGTCCCGAGTTCACCGCGCTGATGGCCGGCAACACGGCGTGGCCCGGTTATGACTCGCGGGCCTCGGTCTACGCCGGTCATCAGTTCGGCCAGTTCGTGCCGCAGCTGGGTGACGGCCGCGCGCTGCTGATCGCCGAGATCGACGATCGCCATGGCCAGCCCCAGGAACTGCAGCTGAAAGGCGCGGGGCCGACACCGTACTCGCGCCATGCCGATGGCCGCGCGGTACTGCGATCCTCGATCCGCGAATACCTGTGTTCGGAAGCGATGCACGGCCTCGGCATCCCCACCACGCGAGCGCTGGCACTGGTCGGCTCGCCTCAGCCCGTGCGCCGCGAGACGGCAGAGACTGCCGCCGTCGTCTGCCGTATCGCGCCGAGCTTCCTGCGCTTCGGCCATTTCGAATTCTGGTACTACCGCGGCGAGACCGAGCGTCTGAAACCGCTGGCCGATCTGCTGATCGATCAACACTTCCCGGAGCTGGCCGGCAAGCCGGATCGCCACGCCTTGTGGCTGACCGAAGTGGTGCGCCGCACCGCCGTGCTGATGGCGCATTGGCAGGCCGTGGGCTTCTGTCACGGCGTGATGAACACCGACAACTTCTCCGCGCTCGGCCTGACCATCGACTACGGCCCGTTCGGCTTCCTCGACGCCTTCGACAGCCACCACATCTGCAATCACAGCGACGACAGCGGCCGCTACGCCTGGGATCGCCAGCCCGTGATCGGCCACTGGAACGCCACCAAGCTGCTGCAGGCCTGCTTGCCGCTACTGGCCGATGAGCCGAAGGCCGCCGTCGAACGCGCCCAGCCGCTTGCCGACAGCTATCCGGACGCTTACGGCAAGGCGATGCTGAAGCAATGGACGGCGAAACTCGGCCTGCGCGACGTGCGCGACGGCGACGAAACCTTGATCAACGGCTGGCTGAACCTGCTGCAGTCCAGCCGTGCCGATTTCACGCGCAGCTGGCGACACCTGTCGCGGATCAAGGCCAACGAAGACGGACCCGCGCATGGTCTGCGCGACGAAATCCTCGACCTCGCCGCACTCGATGCCTGGATCCCCGACTACCGCAGCCGGCTGCGCGCCGAACAATCCGATGACGCCGAACGCAGCGTACGGATGAACGCAGTCAATCCGAAGTACGTGCTGCGCAATCACCTCGCGCAGCGAGCGATCGAACGCGCCGAAGCCGGCGAAATGTCCGAGGTCGCGACGCTGTTCGAACTGCTGCAAAAGCCGTTCGACGAACAACCGGCGTTCGAGGCCTACGCCGCGGAGCCGCCGCCGGAAGCGCGGATGATCGAGGTCAGCTGCTCGTCCTGAAGGCTGAGCGGTTCGGCGGCTGACTCAACGGTGGTGCCCCGTCGACACCAGAGAATTTCCGCGCCGGTTTGGAAAATTTCTGACCCAGTGCGCAGACAAAGGCCACGCTAGCTGCTTCTTGTGTGCGCTACATCACAATTCGTTTGCTTTGCTGGCTCGCGCCGCTACTTCGCAACGCTGATGATGCTTTCATGCGTGACGTGGATCACGGTTGTCGCTACCGGGTGATCGAGCGGTCCATCACGGCGGAACAAAACCAATAAGGGGCCGCACGGGGGTGTGGCCGAGAGCCGCAGAACGCACGGGAGCTGGGCCAGATCATGGCAAAAAAAGTAGACCCGGATTTCAGCGGGGAAGCAGGGCCGGCGCTGTACAGCGCCCGCTGGCGTTTTGGACCGTTCGAGTTGGATGAAACCAGCCGTGAACTTCGCCACGGCGGAGTGGTGGTGACGATCGAAGCCAAGCCGCTGAACATGCTGATGCTGTTCTTGCGCAACCCCGGCGAACTGGTCACCAAGGACGAGTTGCTGGACAAGCTGTGGACCGGCCGTATTGTCGGCGAAGCGGTCATCGGCAACTGCGTGAAACGGCTGCGCCAGGTGCTCGGCGAAGACGCCTCCGGCTGGCTGCGAAGCGTCCACGGCATCGGCTATCGCTTCGACGGGCCGGTGCAGTTGGTCGAGGATCAACGAGCGACGCCGCCGGCAGCGCCCAAGCTGGACTTCCAGCCCGGCGATCAGCCGCCGTTCAGACCGAACTGGCAACTGTTGCGCAGGCTCGGTAACAGCGGTGATAGCTGGCTCGCCGAGCACACCAAGACCCGAGCCCGCCGAGTCTTCAAGTTCACCCGCGAGGCCGCCGGTCTGTCGGCCTTGAAGCGAGAGGTGACGGTCTATCGCCTGCTGCGCGAAAGCAGCAGCGAGAAGATCTTTCACGTCGACCTGCTCGACTGGAATTTCGACGAGCCACCCTGGTTCATTGAAGCCGAGTACTGCCCTGGAGGCAGCCTGCAGGAATGGTTCGAAGCGCAGGGCGGCACCGGCAAGGTGCCACTCGCCACGCGCCTGGACCTGATCGCGCAGATTGGCGAAGCATTGGCCGAAGTCCACGCCGTCGGCGTGCTGCACAAGGATCTGAAACCGGCCAACGTCTTCGTCGTGATCGAGGCCGACGGCCGGCCGACGATCCGCCTCGCAGATTTCGGTGCCAGCCGTCTGCTCGACCCGGCCCGCCTCGCCGCCCTGGAGATAACCCGGCTCGGCTTCACGCAGCTCATCGACAACAACAGCAGCGACAACGGCGGCACGCCGCTGTACTTCGCGCCCGAACTGCTGGCCGGCCATCCCGCAACGGTCAAGGCCGACATCTACGCCCTCGGCGTGATGCTCTACCAGTTCGTGATCGGCAATCTGCGTCGCCAGCTGACGCCCGGCTGGGAAGCGGAAGTTGTCGACGAAATCCTGCGCAGCGATATCGCCGCCGCTGCCGAAGGCAACCCGGAGCGCCGCCTTGCCGACGCCAGCGAACTGGCCCGCAATCTGCGCCGGCTGGAAGTACGGCGTATGACTCGGGAAGCCGAGCGCGCCGCTGCCGAAAAGGCCGAACGCGCCGCACGGGCTCTGGAGCGAATCAAGGCGCGGCGGGTCGGCGTGATGGCGGCGTTTGCAGCCTTGGCCATCGGCTTCGCCGCTAGCGCCGTGCTGTACGTCGACGCTCGCAATGCCGGGCTGCGTGCGACCGAGGAAGCACGCCGCGCCACGGCGGTCAGCGACTTCCTGACCCGTGACCTGCTCGCACCGGTGACCTCCGGCGATGCGCCGGTCAAGGACATCACGATGGAGCAGATCCTCGAAGCGGGATCTGCCCGCATCGATACTCGATTCGCGAGCCAGCCGGACGTCGCGGCGGACCTGCACAGTGCGATCGGAAACTCGTACTCGGCGCTGGAACTCAGCGAGAAAGCCGAGCACGAGCTCGATCGCGCCATCGACGAGCACATTCGCCTCTACGGCAAGAGTGACTTGCGGGCCGTCAACGACGCGGCTTCGCTGGCGACGCTCAAGTTCGCACTCGGGCGTGATCCGAAGGACATGGTCGTGTACGACGACATCGCCGCCGCCGCACTCGCCGTGCACGGGCCTGCCAACGCCGCGGTCACCGATCTGGAACTGCAGTTGGCATCGACGCGCTTCTACCGCGGCGATACCCGCGGCGCGGCCGATGCGCTGCAAGCCCTGTACAGCCGCTATGTCGCCGCGGCGGCCGATGACGACGAGAGGATCGCGGAGATTGCCGATGTGCTCGGCATGGCGCTGTCCGAACTCGCGGAATACGCGAATGCGAAGTCAGTGCTCGAAGAAGGCATCGAACGGGCCATGCGGGCGCGTGGCAAGCAGCATCAGTCAATCGGACTTATGCGGACAACGCTGGCAAGAGTGGCGGTCGAGCTGGGCGACTACGCGCAAGCTGAAAAGGAGTACCGGCAGGCTCTCGCGATTGCCGAGCACTGGGGCAAGCCATCGAGTGGCGCCTTGACCAGTGCCGTCGTCGGCCTCGGCAGGCTTCGGCTGAAGCAAGGTCGCGCCGGCGAGGCGGTGGCGATCCTCGAGAACATCATCAGCTCACGCTCGTCAGGCAATGGCGCAGTCATCGACCAGCTGACCAATGCCCGCGTAATTCTGGCCGAGGCCTACCGATCGACCGGACAGACCGGCAAGGCGGAAGCCATGCTGAATGCCGCCATTGCTTCCAGCGCAGCTTCGTACGGCCGCGATCATCTTCAGACTCGCCGCGCTCGCCTGGCGCTTGCGGATCTGCTGGCGTCATCCGGAAAACGCGAGGCCGCCATCGAGATCCTTGAACAGCCAACACCTTTGAGCTTCGACGAGCTTGGCGCCAGTCATCCGAACGCCATCAAGCTCGCGACGATCCGCGGCAAACTGCAGCCGGCAACCGATTTGCCGGTTCCCGAGATCGAGATCGCGGGCGGCAAGGATGAGCTGCCGCCCGCGATCAAGCACTGAGAGAATTTGCGGTGCGCGTACCCTTCAATGACTCGAATCAAAACCCCACTGCACGCACGAACTCCTCCACGCTTCGCGCCAGTGCGAACAGGTCATAGCCGCCCTCCAGGGTCGCGACCACTCGGCCCTGGGCATGCTCATCCGCCCATTCGCGGATGCGGTTGCCGATCCAGGCGTAGTCGGCAAAGCTCAGATTCAGTCCAGCCAGCGGGTCCTCGCCATGGGCGTCGAAGCCCGCGGAGACCAGGATCAGTTCCGGCTTGAACGAAGCAATCGCCGGGGCCCAGCGGGTTTCGACGGCGCTGCGGAATTCGGCGCTGCCGTCGCCGTCGCGCAGCGGCGCGTCGACCAGGTGCGCGTTGGCCGGATCGCTGACCCAGCCGGGGTAGTAAGGGTCCTGGTAGGTATTGCAGACCAGCACGCGGGGATCGTCGCGAAAGATGTCCGAGGTGCCGTTGCCGTAGTGCACGTCGAAATCGAGTACCGCGACACGCTTGAGGCCGCAGGCCAGCGCATGTGCGGCGCCGACCGCCACGCTATTGAACAGGCAGAAGCCCATCGCCCGGCGTCGCTCGGCGTGATGGCCGGGCGGGCGCACGGCGCAGAACACGAAACGCGTATTGCCGGCCAGGAGTTCGTCGACGCCGTGGATCACCGCGCCGGCCGCCGCCTGCGCGGCTTCGGCGCTGTGCGCGTTCAGGGCGGTATCCGGATCGATGCGGACCAGACCTTGCGCTGGGCGGGTCGCCAGGATGCCGTCGACCAGCCGAGGATCATGGACGCGGACCAGGGCTTCGCGCGGCGCCAGTGGCGCGGTGACGGTGCGGAACATCGGCAGCAGGCCGCTGGCGTTCATGCGGTCCTGGATCGCATGCAGGCGGGCGATCGATTCGGGATGGCCGGCGCCCATCTCGTGCTGGCTGCAGGCGGGATGGGTGATCCACAGGGGAATGGCGGCGTTCATGAGCCGCATTTCGGGCAGCCGGCCGTTGACTGTCAAGCGAGTCACAGTCGCGCGTTCCTTCGCTCGTGGTTTCGTGCTTTGCTTGCCGCCGTGAACAGCCCTCCCCAACCACCATCGGCATGAGTAACGACGACCACCCGAACGCCGCCCCGGCGCCGGACACCCTGAGCGCCGCCGCGCGCCGCGTACCGGTGCTCGACTGGCTGTTGCTGATCCTGGCGCTGGTGTCGATCGCGCTGCTGAGCTGGGAAACCTGGGGGCCGGTCACACCCGAGCAGCGCCAGTTGCTGATCCGCGCCGACTACGCGATCTGCGCGATCTTCGCGGTGGAGTTCACCTGGCGCTGGTCGCGCGATGGCTGGACACGCGGCTATCTGCTGCGCAACTGGTACGAGATCCTCGGCATGATTCCGGTGTCCGAGCCGGCGCTGCGCGGCTTCCGCCTGTTCCGCGTGGTGCGCATCGTCATCCTGCTGTCGCGCTTCGGCATGGCGGCCGATCGGGCGCTTGGCGACGAGTTCACCTATCGGCTGGTCAACCGCTTCCGGGACAGCATCATGCGGGCGGTTAGCGGCATGATCACCCTTGCGGTGCTCGCCGAAGTGTCGGACGTGCTGAAGCGCGGCACCTACACCCGCAACGTCGCCCGGGCGCTGGAGGAGAACGATCGCGAACTGCGGGCGATGATCACCGAAAAGCTCAGCCACAACGCCCGCACCAAGACCCTGAGCCGGCTGCCGTTCTACAACGACATCGTCAATTCCGTCGTCGATGCGGCGCTGGAGCTGGCACACGATGTGTTGAACGATCCACGTACCGACGAGCTGGTGGCCGACATCCTGCGCGAGAACGTCGACCAGCTGCGCGCCGCCGTCCAGGCCAAGGAAGACGCCAAGCATCAGGTGGTGTCACCCGTTGCTCAGGAATAGCTGCCGCCGATGCCAGACCCCGCTATTGTCGTGACGGGCAGTCCCGGGCGCCGGCCTGGCGCACGGCGACTGCAGGAGAAGCAAACGCGGTGATCACCAGGCGCAAGCGCCGATTGGCATTGATTGCGGTCGCCGCGGTACTGGCGGGCATCCTGCCGGCCGGGCTGATGCTGGCCGTCACCTATCGCCAGGCGACGACGGCCGCCGGCGTTCGCCTCGATCACTACACCGCCGTGCTCGAGAACCATGCCGACGAAATCTTCGGCACCGCCGAAAACGTGCTCGAAGAGATCGGCACGACCATCGATCGCAGCTGCAGCCCCGCCAGCGTCGATACCCTGCGCAAGGCGGTCTACAACTCGCTGTACTTTCGCGAAGCGGCGCTGATCTACCGCAGCGCCGTACAGTGCACCAGCGTTCGAGTCCCCCAGACACCGGTGCTGATCAACAACGCCGATCTGCTGATCTGGCCGACTACCGGCATCCATATCGCCACGCCCGATCTGACCCTGGAAGACGAGGTGTCGATCACCGTGCTGCGCGGCATCGACGGCGCGCCGGGCGTGGCGGTCAGCCTGATGATGAATCCGCGCCAGTTGCTGGAGCCGGTGCGGGCGGCGATCGTCGAGCAGCAGATCGCACTGCGCATCGAACGCAACGACGGCATCGTGCTGTCGCGTGCTGGCAGCCTGCTGGCCACCGATGACGATCCGGCCAGCCTGGTCAGCAGCCGCAGTTTCCAGCACTACCCGCTGCGGGCCGTCGTCGCCGGCAACCGCGATGCCCTGCTCGAAGGCTGGTGGGAGAACGCCACGTTGTTCGTGCTGCTCGGCCTCGGCCTGTCGCTGCCGCTGTTCCTGATCCTGGCCTACGTCGATCGCCGCGAGCGCTCGATGGATGCCCAGCTCAGCGATGCGCTGGAGAATAACGAGCTGCACGTTCACTACCAGCCGATCCACGAAACCGGCAGCCTGCGCACCGTCGGGGCCGAAGCGCTGCTGCGCTGGCAGCATCCGCAGCGCGGCATGATCCTGCCCAGCGTGTTCGTGCCGCTGGCCGAAGCCAGCGGCCTGATCAATCCGCTGACCGACTGGCTGATGAAACGAGTCGCCGCCGACCTCGACGGCTCGCTCGCCGATCACCCCGATTTCTACGTCACCTTGAACCTGAGCCCGGCGCACTTCAGCGATGCCGAACTGCCGGAACGGGTGCGCAGCATATTCGGCAAGGCCTGCCGCGCCGGGCGCGTCGTGTTCGAGGTGACCGAACGGGAGATGCTGTCGTCGTCGGACGATCTCGCCCGCACCGTCATCGACGCCCTGCGCAGCGATGGCGCCCGGGTGGGGCTCGACGACTTCGGCACCGGCTATTCCTCGCTGCGCTATCTCACCCAGTTCCACTTCGATCTGCTCAAGATCGACAAGACCTTCATCGACGCCATCGGCACCGGATCGATCACCGCCGGGCTGGTCGACGACGTGGTGGCGATGGCGCGCCGCCTCCGCCTGGTGACGGTTGCCGAAGGCGTGGAAACCGCCGCCCAGCTCGAGCATCTGCGCAAGGTCGGCGTCGAATACGTGCAGGGCTGGTATCTGTCGCGGGCGCTGCCGATGGATGAGCTGAAGGCCTATCTCGCCAGAACCTAGGGCAGACCCGATCTGGACTCTGATCCCTGGCCACGATGGCCGAACCCGGGAACCTCGCTGCTAGACTCCTGCGCCTGAGTCCACGCCACCAGAACGCCGCAATGAACGCTCCCAAGACTGAGGCAAGCGCTGCCAGCCCGCTCGATACCGCCGGTGCCGTGCGCGACGAAAACGCCTTCGATCCGGCGCTGATCCTGCCGTTCCTGAAATCGCAGATTCCGGACCTCGTCGATGGCTCGGTCGAACTGCGCCAGTTTCCCGGAGGTGCTTCGAACCTCACCTACCAGCTGACCATCGGCGGCCGCGAGATGATCCTGCGTCGGCCGCCGGCCGGCACCAAGGCCAAGGGCGCCCACGACATGGGCCGCGAGTTCCGCGTGCTGCAGCGTCTGCATCCGCACTTCAAGTGCCCCAAGCCGCTGGCCTACTGCGAAGACACCGGCCTGATCGGCTCGGACTTCTACGTGATGGAAAAGCTCGCCGGCATCATCCTGCGCCGCGATGTGCCGTCCACGCTCAGCTACAGCCCGGAACGCGCCCGGCAGCTGTGCCTGAATCTGATCGATACCCAGATCGCGCTGCATGAACTGGATTACGAAGCGGCCGGGCTTGCCGACATGGGCAAGCCGGCGGGCTATGTCGCACGTCAGCTCAGCGGCTGGAGCGAGCGCTGGAACAAGGTGCTGACCGATGACATTCCCAGCTACGACGCGATCATCGCCTGGCTGACCGCCAACCAGCCGGCGGATTCGGCACGGCCCGGCATCATCCACAACGATTACCGCTACGACAACGTCGTGCTGTCGGCCGACGACCAGCTCAGCGTCATCGGCGTGCTCGACTGGGAAATGGCCACGCTCGGCGATCCGCTGCTCGATCTCGGCTCCTCGCTGGCCTATTGGGTGGAAGCCGGTGATCCCGCCGAGATGCAGTCGATCCGCATGCAGCCCTCGAACATCCCCGGCATGCTCAGCCGCGCCGAGATCATCGACCGCTACGCCGAAAAGACCGGCCGCGAAGTGCGCAACGCCGACTGGTACTACGTGTTCGGCCTGTTCCGCCTCGGCGTCATCGCCCAGCAGATCTACTACCGCTACAAGCTCGGCCAGTCCAAGAACCCGAAGTTCGCCGCCTTCGGCCTGTTCGTGACCGTGCTCGCGCAGGTCTGCGAGCGGGTGATCAACCGGGCCAAGGTCTGAAGGCATGCCGCTGCGCGACCCGATCAGCGCCGAAGATGCGGCGCGCAACGAGCGCATCCTCGAACGCCTGCTGAGCGCCGCCACCAGCATGACCGGCATCTGCGTCGGCCTGCTCGGCGCGGTCAACGCCTTCGCGCGCTCGCAGAACACGGAAACCTTCGCCGACGACGTGCTGGCGATGAACGCGCTGCTGTTCCTGGTCTGCTGCTACCTGATCGTCTGGGGCCTGCGCGCCAACAGCCGGAACCTGACGGCGCGGCTGCTGCGCATCGTCGAGTACACCTTCCTCGGTGCAATGAGCCTGCTGGTGCTGGTCGGTTTCTTTGTCGTCTATTCGGTGTTGTAGTCCCGTCATCCCATCAGAGATCAAAACGAAAACATGGCCACCCAACTCTTTGACCTGACCGGCAAGGTCGCACTGATCACCGGCGCCTCGCGCGGCATTGGCGAAGCCACGGCGCGCTTGCTCGCCGAGCAGG
>NZ_CAISIQ010000252.1 GCF_903885465.1 uncultured Nevskia sp. | reverse complement strand
GCGCCGTCTGGCCGCCCGCGAAGCCGCTGGCGGTATCGATGTTCGGCAGCGGGGCCGTGCACGCGCCGAGCGCCATGACCAAGGACAGCATCACTGCTCGGTGAATACGCCGGCTCATCGTTTTCATCTCGGCCAAAAAAAGATCGCGGACCGTATCAGGCATAAATGGCGGAACGATGACGGATCATCAGCGGGTGCCGAGCCGGGCAGACGCGGGCCAATCAGGAAAGTTATTAGGATATTCCTTGGCGCGCCGCGTAAAGTGCGCACCCGCCAACGCGTGCGGGTCTGCCAGCGGTAAGGCCAATGTATCAATACGACGAATACGACCAGAAACTGGTCGATGAACGAGTCGCGCAGTTTCGCGACCAGACCCGGCGCTTCCTCGCCGGCGAACTCCCCGACGACGAATACCGCATGTTGCGCCTGCGCAACGGGCTGTACGTGCAGCGTTTCGCGCCGATGCTGAGGATCGCCATCCCGTATGGCCTGCTCGCTTCGAAGCAGCTGCGCATGCTCGGCCATATTGCCCGCACGTACGACAAGGGCTACGGCCATCTGACGACGCGCCAGAACCTGCAGTTCAACTGGCCGACGCTGGAATCGGTACCGGACATCCTGGCCGATCTGGCCACCGTGCAGATGCACGCGATCCAGACCAGCGGTAACTGCATCCGCAATGTCACCTCGGATCATCTGGCCGGCGTGGCTGCCGACGAACTGGTCGATCCGCGTCCGTACTGCGAGATCGCCCGTCAGTGGGCGACCTTGCATCCCGAATTCAACTGGCTGCCGCGCAAGTTCAAGATCGCGATGAGCAGTTCGACGACCGATCGCGCCGCAACCCGCGTGCACGACATCGGCGTGCACATCATCCGTAACGAAGCCGGCGAACTCGGCTATACGATCTATGTCGGCGGTGGCCTGGGCCGTACGCCGATCATCGGCGTGAAGATTCGCGACTTCCTGCCCGAAGCCGATCTGCTCAGCTATTGCGAAGCGGTGCTGCGCGTCTACAACCGCCTCGGCCGTCGCGACAACATCTACAAGGCGCGGATCAAGATCCTGGTCAAGGAAACCGGCCCGGCGAAGTTTGCCGAGATGGTCGAAGCCGAATGGGCGCAGATCAAGGATTCCTACCTGAAGCTGACCCAGGCCGATCTCGACCGGGTCAAGAAGCACTTCAGCTCACCGGCCTATGCCGCTGATGCCGCGAACGACACCAGCTACGCGCAGCAACTGGCAGCGAACGGCAGCTTTGCCGCCTGGACCCGCCGCAATCTGAAGGCGCATCGCGTGCCCGGCTACTCGGCCGTGTTCGCCTCGCTGAAGGCCAAGGGCGTGGCCCCCGGTGATATCGACGCCGCCCAGCTCGATGCCGTGGCCGATCTCGCCGATCGCTACTCGTTCGGCGAAGTGCGAGTCACGCACACGCAGAACCTGGTGTTCGCCGATGTGCAGCAGAAGGATCTCTATCCGCTGTGGCAGGCGCTGGCCGGCATCGGTCTGGCAACGCCGAACATTGGTCTGTTGACCGACGTGATCTGCTGCCCGGGTCTCGATTTCTGCTCCTTGAGCAACGCCAGCTCGATCGCCGTCGCCGAGGAAATCTTCGAACGCTTCGAGAACCTCGACGATCAGCACGACATCGGCGAGATGAAGCTGAACATGTCCGGCTGCATGAATGGCTGCGGCCATCACAGCGTCGGCCACATCGGCATTCTCGGCGTCGATAAAAAAGGCGAGGAGTGGTACCAGATCACCCTCGGTGGCTCATCGAGCAACGACGCCAGCCTCGGCGATCGCACCGGCCCGAGCGTGTCGCGTGCCGACATCGCCAACGCCGTGCAGAACCTGATCGAAACCTATCTCGACGTGCGGATGAGCGAGGACGAATCCTTCCTCGCCTGCTATCGCCGGGTCGGCATGGTGCCGTTCAAGACGCGGCTGTATGCCAAGGTCGAGGCTGAAGCGTGAGTACCTTGATCCGCAATCTGCGCATCGAAGCCGATGACTACGTCTCGCTCGCCGATGACGCGCCACTGCCAACATCGGGCAAGCTCATCGTCAGCCATGCGCGCTGGCTGGCCGAGCGAGAGGCGCTGCTCGCCTCAGGTCTGAGCATCGGTATCAAGCTGCCGAACACCGTCGACGTCGCCACGGTGCTGCCGGAGATCGCCGAGCGGCCGCTGATCGAACTGGACTTCCCGAGCTTCCCGGACGGCCGCGCCTACTCGCAGGCCCGTCTGCTCGCCGAACGCTTCCAGTTCAAGGGCGAACTGCGCGCCACCGGCAAGGCCGTGGTCCGCGACCAGTTCCAGTTTTTGCTTCGCTGCGGCTTCAACAGCTTCGAGCTGCGCGATGGCCAGGACCCGGCCGCCTGTCTCGCCGCGGTCCACGAATTCAGCGTGCCTTACCAGCAAGCGGCCGATCATGCAGAGCCGGTGTTTCTGCGTCGCCGCGGCAACGCTGCCTAACCGGCTGAAAACAGCATAAAAAGCCAGCGCCATGCGACGGGGTTCAAGTCGTACAATGGCGCATGACGCAGCTCTCCCGCCCGACCGCTACGGCCCCGCTGCCGATCCAGGATCGGTTCGGCCGCATCAAACGCAAGCTGCGGATTTCGCTGACTGACCGCTGCAATTTCCGCTGCCCGTACTGCATGCCGGAACGCCCCGAGTTCATGGACCGGGCCGATCGCCTCAGCCGTGTCGAACTCTCCCGCATCCTGATGCTGTTCGTCGGCGAACTCGGCGTGAACCGGCTGCGTCTGACCGGTGGCGAACCGCTGCTGCGCCGCGACCTCGAAGGCATCATCGAAGACGCGCAGGCGCTGCGGCCATTCGGCCTGGAACGCATCAGCCTGACCACCAACGCCGCGCTGCTGGAAAAGCGCGCGCCGGCGCTGAAGGCCGCCGGTGTCGACGACCTGAACATCAGCCTCGATGCGATGGACCCGACGATCTTCGCCAAGCTGTCCGGCGGACGTTCGATCAAGCCGGTGCTGGCCGGCATCGTCGCCGCCCGCGACGCCGGCATCCCGGTGAAGCTCAACGCGGTGATCATCCGCGGCATCAACGAAGGCGAGATCCTGCCGCTGGCCCGCTACGCCGCGCAGGAAAAGCTGCCGCTGCGCTACATCGAATTCATGCCCCTCGACGGTCGCGGCGAATGGACGCGGGATCGCGTGGTGCCGCAAGCCGACATCCTCGACCATCTGCGCGCCGAGTTCGCCGTCAACGCGCTGCCGCGCTCGAACGATCCGGCGGCCTATTACGAGCTGAACGACGGCAACGAGATCGGGATCATCGCCACCGTCTCCAATCCGTTCTGCGCCAGCTGCGACCGCCTGCGGATCACCGCCGACGGCTCGCTCTATCCCTGCCTGTTCTCGAAGAACGGCATCAGCCTGCGCGACCCGATGCGTAACGGCGCCGACGATGCCGCGCTGTCCAAACTCATTCGCGCGACGGTCTGGAACAAGGATGCCGGCTATGCGGCCAATCCCGGGTATTCGGATCGGCCGATTGCGATGAATTCTTTAGGCGGCTGAGCGATGCGCGTGACCATTGAGTGCTGTGGCGCGAGTGCGCGCTGGTGCGGGGCCGATGCGATAACACTTGATCTCGCGGCCGGCGCTACAGGCAACGATGCACTTGATGCACTTGCCGAGCGTTATCCCGATTTCTCCGCTCGCCGCGACAGCGTTGCCATTGCCAGCGGCGATGCGATCACTTCACCGACAGCACCGCTGTTCGACGGCGACGTCATCGCGCTGATTCCGCCGGTCTCCGCGGGCTGAACGATGAGCGCCATCAAGTCCCTGCCCCGCCTCCGCGACGGCGCCCTGAACCTTGCCGACTGGCTCGTCGAAGCTCAGCCTGCCGATGCCGGGGCACTCGCAGTGTTTGCCGGCACGGTGCGCAACGAGCATCTCGGCAATGCGGTCAGCGGCATGACCTACCACGCGCATCGCGGCCTCGCCGAAGCGCGGCTGCGCGAGATCGAGGCAGCAGCGGAAGCGCGCTTCAAGGTTCATGTACTGGTTGCGCACGCGGTCGGTGTACTCGCGATCGGTGAGGTCAGCGTCATCGTCGTGATCCGCGGCGGTCATCGCGCTGAAGCCTTCGAGGCCTGCCGCTGGACGATCGACACGATCAAGCAGGCGGTACCGATCTGGAAGGAAGAACACTACGTCGACGGTGCCGTGCGCTTTCTCGAAGGCGTGCCGATCAAGCCGGTCGAATCACTCTGAATCAACAACTGCGAACCCAATGAGAGCCCGATGAGGGATGTAAGCCCCAAGGAAGTGACCCTGCGCGTAGCCGTGGCGCAAGCCGTGGTCGATGTGCCGGCCGATGTGCTGATCCGTTTGCGCGAGAAGACGCTCGACAAGGGTGATGCGCTGGAGATCTCGCGCGCGGCCGGCATCCTCGCGGCGAAGCGCACTTGGGAGTTGCTGCCGCTGTGCCATCCGATTCCGGTCGAGCGACTGGACCTGACGTACGCGTTCACCGAGACCACGGTGACCGTGCTGGTCGAGGTCGCGACCCACGCTCGCACCGGCATCGAGATGGAAGCGCTGACCGCCGCGAGCATCGCCAGCCTGTGTCTGTACGACATGCTGAAACCGCACGCCGGCACCAATCTGCGCATCCGCGATGTGCTGCTGCTGAAGAAGACCGGCGGCAAGTCCGGCGATTTCCTGCGCGCCTGAGCTGGCCCGGGCGCGCTCCAGTCCCTGAAAGAGGAATCCGACGATGTCCGTGGAAAACACCCGTGAGCTGCTTAGCCGTTACTACGGCGCCTTCAACCGCTGCGACTGGCCGACCTTCCTGGGCCTGCTGACCGACGACATCATTCATGACGTCAACCAGGGCGGCCGCGAAATCGGCAAGGACGCTTTCAATGCGTTCATGGACAAGATGAACCGCTCGTACTCGGAACAGATCGCCGACATCGTCATCAACGTCAATGAGGACGGCAGTCGCGCGGCGGTGGAATTCCTGGTGCTCGGCAAGTACCTGAACACCGACGAAGGCCTGCCGGAAGCGAACGGCCAGACCTACACCCTGCCCGCCGGCGCGTTCTTCGATATTCGCGATGGCAAGGTCGCGCGAGTGACCAACTACTACAACCTGAATGACTGGTTGACGCAGGTGAGGGGTCGCGCTTAGCGATCACTGGTCGCTGCGACGCCGAACGCCCGGCCATGGCGGATCGCATGCGATCCGGGGCCGATCCTCGAATCAAGAAGCTACTGTCTCGCCATAGACGGCTTCGACGACATCGAGGTGCGGCGCTCGCTGAAAGTGCGTCCCTCACCCGGCCTTCGGCCACCCTCTCCCGGAGGGAGAGGGTAAGCGGAGATTGCAGTGTCAGAACTCAGAATCGAACAACTCCGCGGCAGCGAGATCGCCTCGAAGATCGACGCGCTCGCCGCCGTGCGCATCGCCGTGTTCCGCGCCTTTCCGTACCTGTACGAAGGCTCGCGCGACTACGAGGCGCATTACCTCGATCTGTACGTGCAGTGCCCGCGCAGCCTGGCGATCCTGGTCTGGGATGGCGAGCGCTGCATCGGCGCGTCCACCGTGCTGCCGCTCGCCGACGCCGGTGCTGAAGCGCAGGCGCCGTTCATTGCCGGCGGCCACGCGATCGAGACGATCGACTACTTCAGAGAATCGGTGCTGCTACCCGAGTACCGCGGTCACGGCCTCGGCGTGAAGTTCTTCGAACTGCGTGAAGCGCATGCCGCCGAACTGGGCCTGCAGGTCTGCGCGTTCTGCTCGGTGCAGCGTTCGGACGATCATCCGTTGAAGCCGGCCGGCTATGTGCCGAACGATCGCTTCTGGGGCAAGCGCGGCTATGTGAAGGCGCCGGAGATCGTCACCACATTTTCGTGGCCGGACATTGGAGAGACTGAATCGACCGCGAAGCCGATGACTTTCTGGCTGCGCCGCCTGCCATGAGTACGCGCGCCTTCACTGTCGCCGCCGCGCAGTTCCCGGTGTTCTCGCCGAACACCTGGAACGAGGTCGACGCGTTGGTCGCGCAATGGGTGGGCAACGCCGTCGCCCGTGGCGCGAAGCTGCTGGTGTTCCCCGAGTACGGCTCGATGTCGATCGCTCATCTCGATGCCGCGACGCGCTCCGATCTGCACGGCCAGATCGCCGCGATGCAGGCGCATCGCGAGGCTTGGCTGACGCTGCACCGGCGGCTCGCGCAAGCGCATCAGGTCTACATCCTCGCCGGCAGCTATCCCTGGACCCTGGCCGATGGCCGCACGGTCAACCGCGCCTGGTTCTGCGCGCCGGATGGCCGCGCCGAGTATCAGGACAAGGCGGTAATGACCCGCTTCGAGCGAGAGCAATGGAACATCTGGAGCGAGCCGCCGCTGAAGCTGTTCGATACCGCGCTCGGCAGGATCGCCGTCAACATCTGCTACGACTCCGAATTCCCGCTGCTGGCGCGCGCCGCCTGCGAAGCCGGCGCCGAAATCATCCTGGTGCCGAGCTGCACCGATACCCTGGCCGGCTACTACCGGGTCAAGGTCGGCGCGCAGGCGCGCGCGCTGGAAAACCAGTGCTACGTGATCCAGTCACCGATCGTCGGTGAGGCCGCGTGGTCGCCAGCCGTCGACGTCAATATCGGCAGCGCCGGCGTCTATGGCCCGCCGGATCGCGGCTTTCCCGATGACGGCGTGATCGCCCTCGGGCCGCTGAACGAGCCGCAATGGCTGTATGCCGAGATCGATCCGTCGAAGGTTGCTGAGGTGCGCGAGAACGGTGCCGTGCGGCCGTTTCGGCACTGGCCGGAGTCGGCCGCGGCCCTCGTCGTTCCGCTATCGCTGTAAGCCTCAATCTAGACGATTGCTCGATGACCGCACCGACGCACAAGCAGTTGCTGATCCTGCAGCGCATGGAAATGTCGCTGGTCCGCGCCGTGCTCGCCAAGCCCTCGTTCCTGGTTTCGCGCGAGTACAAGCAGCTGCGTTACCTGCTGAGTTTCGCGCGGCTGCATGTCTTCGCTCCCGGTGGCGTCGATGGCAATGCGCGCCGCGAAGACGTGGAACTGGCGCAGGACCTGATCGCGCCGCTGCGCGAAAGAGTGCTGCAGGATCTGAACAAGCCGCTGAGCCATGAGCGCGATCCGGAGCGGCGTCTGGCAGGTGCCAATACCGTGCTCCGCGCGCTGTATCCGAGTCTGGTCTCAGCACGGCGGCAGCTGCTGCGTCGCCATGAAGGCAGCTTCAACGAGGCCGAGCTGGATGCCGAAGTCGGCCGCAAGGCGCTGGTCACGATCATGGGCGGCGGCGGCGGTGCCGGCTATGTCTACATCGGCGCAGCCGCACGCTTGAGAGCCGAGCAGACCTCGTCCGATTACATCGTCGGGGCCTCGATCGGCGCGCTGATCGGCGCCTTCCTGAGCCGCGCCCGGCAACTCGACATCGAAGCGCTGATGGCCTGGGCCAAGGGTTTGCAGACGCGGCACATCTTCGCCCGTCCCCACATCGGCGCCACCCACACGCTGCCCGGCCTGATGCGCCTGCATCTCAGCGGCATGGAGACGGCGATGCGCCATCCGGACGGCTCGCCGCTGCGGCTCAAGGATCTGGAGATTCCCTACGAAGCTGTGATCGCCGGCATGCGCACCAGCGTCTACGACCACATGCCGGCGACGATGCGCGAGCTGCTCACCGCGCAGGTGCGCAACAAGTCGTTGTCGCGGCTGGTCACCGAGCGGATGCTGCTGATCGGCACCTTCTTCAATCCACGGGTTGTCAAACCGATCGTGCTCGGTCGTGATCCGTCGACGCGCGGGCTAAGAGTGATCGATGCCGTTGGTCTTTCGGCCGCGATTCCCGCCGTGCTGCAGTACGAGCCGAGGCGCCGCGATGCGATCAGCGATGCCGTGCTGACGCGGCTGCGCGAGGAACATGCGGTCGCCTTGTTCGCCGATGGTGGTGTCGCCGCCAACGTGCCGGCGCGTATTGCCTGGGAAGGCGTGCACAGCGGCCGTATCGGCACTCGCAACGCGTTCTACCTGGCGCTGGACTGCTTCCATCCACAGTTCGATCCACGCCATCTGTGGCTGTGGCCGGTGACTCAGGCGATTCAGCTGCAGCTGCCTTCGCAGCGGCCCTACTTCGACTGGCTGATG
>NZ_CAISIQ010000251.1 GCF_903885465.1 uncultured Nevskia sp. | reverse complement strand
GCCAGTGCGGTCTTGATGATCGAGGCGCTGCCGGAGGCCGGCAGGCAGTGCGAGATCATCGACTTCACCGAGCCGAGCGCGATGCTCGGCAGATCGCCGACTCTCGGGCCGAACAGCGTGCCCAGCGACTGGATCTCGGTCTTGTCGCCGACTCTCGTTCCGGTGCCATGGGCTTCGATCAGGCCGATCGTCGAGGGATCGATGCCGCTCGATTCGTAGGCGCGCTTCAGCGCCAGCACTTCGCCTTCCAGACGCGGCGTCAGCAGGCCCTTGGCCTTGCCGTCGCTGGCGGAGCCGATGCCCTTGATCACTGCGTAGATGCGATCGCCATCGGCTTCGGCGAGCGACAGCTTCTTCAGCACGATGACGCCGACGCCTTCACCGAGCAGGGTGCCGTCAGCGCCTTTCTGGAACGGCCGCAACTGGCCGTGCGACAGCGCGCCGATCTGGCAGAACTGCATGTACAGCTGCGGCGGACACTGCGCCTGCACGCCGCCGGTGATCATCATGTCGCAGCGGCCAGAGTTGATCTCCCGGGTCGCCAGTTCGATGGCGATCAGGCTCGATGCGCAAGCCGCGTCGATGATGAAGTTCGGCCCCATCAGATCGAGCCGGTTGGCGATCAGGCCGGCGATCACGTTCGGCGTCAGCAGGCCGACCATTTCCGCGTTGTAGGGCGGCAGCTGCTTCTTGAACTGGGCCTTGAGCCTGGCCAGTTCTTCGGTGGTCAGATCCGGGCGCAGGCCGCGGATCAGCTCCATTGTCTGATCCATGATCAGGCCGTGCTGGACCATGGTCATGATGCCGCGGTTCACATAGGTGCCACGGCCGAGCACGATGCCGCAGCGCTCGCGATCGAAGTGCTTGTTCAGGTAGCCGGAATCAACCAGCGCATCGCGGGCAAAGCGCAGCGCCAGCATGTGATCTGGTTCGCCGCCGTCGAGCGTGTTCGGCATCACGCCGAGCTCGCTCAGATCGACTTCGGCGAGATCACGCAGGAAGCCGCCACGCGTGGTGTAGATGCGGTCGTTGCTCTTGGCATCGGCATCGACGTACGGCCCGGCCCATTCCGGCCCGGCTTCGGCCACGGCATCGACGCCGTTGAGGATGTTCTGCCAGAACGTCGTCGCGTCCTTGGCGCCGGCATACGCGCCGGCCATGCCGATGATGGCGATGTCGAGGGCTTTACTCATGATCGGCAGGCGTTCAGCGAGGCTCAGCTGTTGCCGGCGAGGCGATTCAGCGCCGCACTCATCGTGCTTTCGGCATCGCTGAACGCCAGACGCACGCGGCCGCCGGCATCGATGAACTGCATGTCGTAACGAACCCCGGCATCGTGCGCCGCCGGCTTCATGCGGATGGCGATGCGCAGCGGACCGGTGACCGGATCCTGGCCGTAGCGCGCCACCTTGCCGAAGCTCGATGGCAGCGCCGTCTTGCCATGCATCACGCGGCCCCAGACCAGCGCCAGCTGCGGGCCGGTATCGACCAGACCGAAATCGAACAGCCAGCGTGCGCCGTGGCCGGGCGCGCCAAGCATCGCCGATGGCGAGGTGGCGATGACCGTGGCGTCGATGCCTTCCATCGACATGCAGCTGACTTCGGTGACCAGCTGGAACTGCGGGCCATGGAACAGGTGATCGGCATACATCATCGCCGTGTCCATCGGCGCGCCGCTGTTCAGCACCGCCGCCGGTTCGGCCAACGGCGCTTCCGGCACCTGAGGCAGCAGGATGACGCTGCAGCGATAGCTCGGCGTCTTGCGCGGCGGATCGAACAGTTCGACGGTGACCGCTTGCGAGCCAGCATCGGAATGGGTCGACGAGCGGGCGCGCAGCAGCAGGGTCTTCTCGCTGCTGTCGCCGTCGAGCACGATGCCCGAGAACGCGCGCAGGTCACGAATCTCGACCACCTTCCACTCCGGCCAGCCCGCCGCTGCGAACTGCGCCATGTACTCCAGCGCGGTTGCTGCCGGCATCACCGGCTTGGCATCGAGGCGGTGATCGCCGAGGTAGGGATCGCTATGAAGGCTGATGGTCTGCTCGAAGACCACCGCGCCACCGGCACCCATGCGCAGCGGCTGACGGATCAGCGGCAGCGCGCCTGCATCTGCCGGTGCGGCTTCAAGCACTTCGCCGCCCAGGTCGCGATCCCAGGGACCTTCGCCGGCCACCAGTTCGACATCCTTGCGCGGGCCATAGGCCAGCTCGTCCATGAACCAGCGACGGCCGGCCGCTACCGGGATCGGCACGATGTTGCGAGCACGGAAGGCATCGCGAACCTGCTGGCTGGCCATGCCGGCGTCCCAGGGACCCCAGTTCACCGAGATCACCCGCACGCCGTTCCAGCGCCGATGCAGCTGCCAGGCGAGACGGTTCAGGGTTTCATTGGCGGCGGCGTAGTCGGACTGGCCGGTGTTGCCGAAGCGGCCGGAGACGCTGGTAAACAGCGCCAGCAGCTGCAGGCCTTCGGGGCGCAGCTTGGTCGCCAGCGTCCAGGCGCTGTCGACCTTGGTGTCGTAAACGCGATCGAAGGACTCCGGCGTCTTGTCCGGAATGCGCTTGTCCTCGATCACGCCGGCGCCGTGCACCACGGCATCGATACGGCCGTACTGGGTGTAGATGGCATCGATCAAGGTGCCGAACACCGCCGGATTGCGGACATCGCAAGCGCGGTAGTCGACGACGGCGCCCTTGGCCGTCAGCTTGGCGATGTTGCTGCGGATTTCGCGATCGGCGAGCACAGCGCGCAGTTCGCGTTCCAGTTCCACCGGCGTCGGCTTGCGGCCGGCGGCGAGTGCCTGAGCGAGCAGCGTCTTCTTGAGCTCCGCTTCCTTGGCGATGCCGGCCGTGGCTGGGCTTTCGATGCCGGGCAGTGCCGTGCGGCCGAGCAGCACCAGATGCATGCCGGGCCGGACCAGTTCCTCGGCGATCTCGGCAGTGATGCCGCGAGCGCCGCCGGTGATCATCACGACCCAGTCAGCAGCCGGCACCAGATGGGGCGCGAACGGATGATCGGACACCGCTTCCGGCGCATGCGTGTAGCCATAGCGCTGGCCTTCGGCATAACCGATTTCGGTGCGGACTTCATCGACCGCCAACTCGTCCATCAAGGCATCGACGATGGCCTCCGCCGTGGCTTCGGTTTCGAAGTCGACCAGGCGGGCGCGCAGGCTTGGAATCTCTTGAGTGGCACAGTTGAACAGGCCGACTGCGGCACCCGCCTGCGGCAGGCTGCTGCCTTCGGATTCACGGCCGAGGCTGCCGCCGAAGCGGCTGGCCGCAAGTGCGACCGACGGCCCCGATGCGAGATCGCTCATGGTCTGCTGCAGCAGCCAGAACAGCGCTTTCGCCTGCAGCGCGCTCTGCTGCTTCCAACTCGCGAGATCGTCTGCCGCAACTGCGTTCAGCGTAGCCAGATGCACGAAGCCGGCGACCTTGCCGTGCTGCTTGCGCAGGCCATCCAGCGTTTTCGCAAGCGCGACAGGATCGGTCGCATCGCTGGCCGCGAGCACGGCGGCCTTGCCACCGGCCTTGTCGATGCGCTTGGCAAGCTTGGTGGCGATGCCTTCGCCGTCTGCCGTCAGCAGGTACAGGCCGGCAATGGCGTGACGCTGCTTCGACAGAGGCACGCGCCGGGCACGCGGCACATAGCGCGGAATTGTTTCGCTGACCGCAGTGGCCTGCTCCGCAGTGCTGGCCGCTACAACCGCAGGCGCTGCGGCAGACACGGCCGGGGCCGGGGCCAGCGTGCCGACGGCATCGAGGATCGCGTTCAACGAGCGGGCGCGGGTGAAGCGCTCCATGCCGGCCTGCATCGCGTCGGCCTGAGCTGCCGGCAAGGCCTTCTGCATCGCGCCAAGGATCTCGACGCGCTTGATCGAATCGATGCCGAGCTCGGCTTCCAGATCCTGATCGAGGCCGAGCATGTCGGTGGGGTAACCGGTGCGGTCGGCAACGATGTCGAGCAGCAGCGCAGTGAGGCTGCCGCGGTCGATCGTGGCAGCCGGTGCAGCTGCGCTAGCCACTACAGGCGCCGCAGCAATTGGGGCCACAGCGGCTGGCGACAGGCTGGCGGCCGCATCAAGGATCGTGTTCAGCGTGCGGGCGCGGGTGAAACGCTCCATGCCGCTCTGCATCGCATCGGCCTGCACCTGCGGCAAGGCCTTCTGCAGCGCACCGAGGATTTCCACGCGCTTGATCGAATCGATGCCGAGTTCGGCTTCCAGATCCTGATCGAGGCCGAGCATGTCAGTGGGATAACCGGTGCGATCAGCAACGATGGCCAGCAACTGCGCTTGCAGCGCGGTGCGATCGAGGCCTGCTACGGCAACTGCCATCGGCTGCGCTACTGCAACGGCAGCGGCTCTCGGCGTGGAGGGCGCAGCTGGTGCCAGGGAGGCTGCCGCATCGAGAATCGTGCTCAAGCTACGGGCGCGAGTGAAGCGCTCCATGCCGGACTGCATCGCATCGCCGATCGCTACCGGCAAAGCCTTTTGCAGCGCACCGAGAATTTCCACGCGCTTGATCGAATCGATGCCGAGTTCGGCTTCCAGATCCTGATCGAGGCCGAGCATGTCGGTGGGGTAACCGGTGCGGTCGGCGACGATGTCGAGCAGCAGCTTCTGGGCGGCGGCACGGTCAAAGGACGCTGCGACCGGTGCTGCCGGAACCAATGCTGGCGAGGCGATTGGCGCACTGGTTGTCACCGCAGCCGAAGCCGGGATGATCGCCGTCGCGGCGCCCAGAATCGCGTTCAGCGAACGGGCACGGGTGAAGCGTTCCATGCCGGCCTGCATCGCGTCGCCGGCAGCGGCTGGCAAGGCTTTCTGCAGCGCGCCGAGGATTTCCACACGCTTGATCGAATCGATGCCGAGTTCGGCTTCGAGGTCTTGATCGAGGCCGAGCATGTCGGTCGGGTAGCCAGTGCGATCGGCGACGATGTCGAGCAGGATCTTTTCGATCTGCGTCTGATTGATCGCCGGCGAAGTGTTGGCTACCAAGGGGACTGCAACGCTGGCGGCAGCGGGTGCCACGGCAGTCGCCGAAACGCCTAGCTTGGCGAGGTCGGCCTTGGCGGTATCGAGTATCGCGGTCAGCGTGCGGGCGCGGGTGTAGCGCTCCATGCCGGCCTGCATTGCGTCACCGGCGGCGGCCGGCAGCTTCTTCTGGAAGGCGCCGAGAATCTCGACGCGCTTGATCGAATCGATGCCGAGTTCGGCCTCCAGATCCTGATCGAGACCCAGCATGTCCTGCGGATAACCGGTGCGATCGGCGACGATCTCGAGCAGCGCCACGGTCGGGTCGAAGCTGACCGCAACGGCTGCCGGTGCTGCCACAGCGACGGCCTTCGGTGCTTCCGTCTTGGCGGCTGCAACGACTGGCGCCGGTCTTGGCGCTGGCGCAGCAACGGCTGCAACCGGTGCCGCGATCGGCGTCGGCATTACCGGCAGCGCCGGCAAGGCCGAAGGCGCAGCAGCGCTACCGCCAGTGAGGAACTGCGACACCACGCGTTCCTGCAACTGCAGGAACTGACGCATGGTCTGCTGATAGGCCGCGAGCGCTTCGGCGCCTAGCGCCGGGCTGATGGCAGGCGCAGAAGCCGCAGCTGGAATCATCGCGGCAGCCGGTGCGGCGGCAGAAGCAGGCGCCTGCACCGTGACGGTACGCTCGATCTTCAGCCTAGCCTGCATCGCCGCCAGCGAGGTGGCGTCGTAAGCCGGCAGCTTGCCGGTGCGGAACAAGGTGTCGGACTGCTCGCGAGCGCAGCCGCCGCTGATCATCCAGGCGTGCTTCGGGATCGCTTCCGGCTTGATCAGATCGGCAAGTTTTGCGAGATCCAGCAACTGCGGATCGCGGTTGTCGAACAGGCGGGTCAGCGCTACCGGTACGCCGGCGACAACCAGTTCGGCCAGGCCCAGCAACAGGCCGCGGATGCCGCCGCCGTTGCCGTCGAGCGAGACACAGACGGCGTCCTTGCCGGCAAGCGTGGCTTTGGCCATGTTCGCGCAAGTGCCTTTCGGACCAAGCTCGGCGAACACGCGCACGCCCGCTGCGTACATCGCTTCGATTTCGGCAACGAATTCGACGCTGTTCAGCAGATGGCCATCGAGCGTTTTCTTGATGCTCGCGACATCAGTCGGATAAGGCTTGGCGGTGGTGTTCGAGTAGACCGTGATGCGCGGCACGCTGATTGCGCTGGCGGCGATCGCTGCCGACAGGCCGGTCTGCGCCGAAGCGACCAGCTCGGTGTGGAACGCGCCGGAAACGGCGAGGCGAGTGACCCGCACGCCGCCGGCTTCGAGCGCCTTCACGGCCTGCTCGACACCGGCTGCCGGACCGGAAATCACCGCTTGTTCCGGTGCGTTGTGGTTGGCGATCTTGACGCCCTTGATGCCGGCAATCGCGGCCGCAACGATCTCGCGCTTGGCCTGGATCGCCGCCATCGCACCCTTTTCGCTGGTCGCGGAGGCATCGGCCATGCAGCGGCCACGCACGGCCGACAGCTTCAGGAAATCGGTCGCCGACATCGCACCCGCTGCGTGCAGCGCGGCGTACTCGCCATAGCTGTGACCGGCAGCAGCAACGGCTTTCAGGCCGAGGCGCTCGGCGAGACGGGTGTAGCCCAGCGACAGCGTGCCGATCGCAGGCTGGACGACGCGGGTGTTGGTCAGCGCCTTGCTCTGCGCCGTTTCGGCGTCGGCATCGAATGCGGCCGGCGGCATGATCGTCCGCGACAGCAGCGCCGGGAATTCCTGGCGCAGGGTCGCATCGGCGAACTCGAGCGCAGCGCGCAGTTCCTCGACGTACAACGCCGTCTCGCGGCCCATGTTGACGGACTGCGAGCCCTGGCCCGGGAACAGGAAGCCGAGCTGCGGCGCGGTGGTCGGTACGCTCTTGCTGAAGCGCACGGACTGCGGCAGCGGCTTGCTGTTGCCGGCAAGGCTGGCGACGCTCGCTTCGAGATCGGCGAGCAGGCTGGTGTAGTCCTTGGCGACCAGTGCCAGGCACAACGGCGAACCGGCGCGCGCTTCGGCCTGCTTGGCCAGCGAGTAGGCGAGATCGCGGAACTTGACGTTGCTGCCAACGCGCAGCGCGGCAACAAAGCGGCCGAGGTCGCCGGCCAGCTGCGCTTCGTCCTTGGCACGGAACACGAACAGTTCCTGTGGCCAGCGTGCAGCACCGGCCGGCGAGGCCGACACGAAATTGCCGGCGTATTCCTCAAGCACCGCGTGGAAGTTGGTGCCGCCGAAACCGAAGGCCGACACGCCGCCGCGGCGCGGATGATCCGGATGGGCGATCCACGGCCGCGCATCCTTGAGCAGATAAACCGGAGCGTTCGGATCGGCAATGATGTCGATCGGCTTGTCGACGCCGTAATGCGCCGGCAGGGTGCGGTGATACAGCGACATCGCCACCTTGATCAGGCCGGAAACACCGGCGCTGGCCTTGGTATGACCGAGCAGGGTCTTGACCGAGCTGATCGCGACCGTCTTCGGCGCAGCACCTTCGGCAGCCAGCGATTCGGTGATCGTCCGGGCTTCGGCGCGATCGCCGACCGGCGTACCGGTGCCATGCGCTTCGGCCATGCCGAGCGTTGCCGGCGAGAAGCCAGCGCGAGCGTAGGCACGCTTGAGCGCCAGCTTCTGGCCTTCCGGACGCGGCGCCGTGAGACCGAGCGCGCGGCCATCGCTGGAACCAGCGACCGATTTGATCACCGCATAGATGCGATCGCCGGCCGCTTCGGCATCGGCAAGGCGCTTGAGCACGATGACGGCCAGGCCTTCGCTGATCGCGATGCCATCGGCATGGGTGTCGAAGGTTTTCGGCTTGCCGTTCGGCGACAGCGCCTGGGTCTTCGAGAAGCACAGGAAGCCGAAGGGGCTCTGCACCGTGTCGATGCCGCCGGCGATGGCGACACTGGTGCGGCCTGCTTCAAGCTCGTTGACGGCGATCGAGATCGCGGCCAGCGACGAGGCGCAGGCGGCGTCGATGGTGAAGTTCAGGCCGCCGAAATCCATGCGGTTGGTGACCCGGCCGGCGGCCACGTTCAGCAAGGTGCCGGCGAACGATTCCTCGGTCCATTCCGGCAGGCGTTCCCAGACCGTCTTGTCGTCGATGTCCACGAAGCGAGGCAGTTCGGCGCGTACGGCGTACTGGGTGCCGAGATCGCCGAGGCCACCACCAGCACCGAGGATGACGCTGGTGTTCTCGCGATCGAAATCGCCATCGCTCATGCCGGCATCGGCGAGGGCGCGACGAGTGACTTCGAGCGTCAGCAGCTGCATCGGGTCGATCGACTTCATCGACTTCGGCGGAATGCCGTAGGAAATCGGATCGAAGGCCACTTCGTCGAGGAAGCCGCCCCAGCGCGAATAGACCTTGTCGCGGGCCTTGCGGTCGGCGTCGAAGTACATCTTCCAGTCCCAGCGATCCTTCGGCACTTCGCCGATCACGCAGACCTGGTCGACGATGTTTTCCCAGTACTTCTCGGCATTGGTCGCCTTCGGCAGCAGGGTGCCGACGCCGACGATGGCGATGTCGGAAGGCTTGGCTTCCTGCTTGCGCGTCGCCTTGCCAGTAACCACGGCCTGCAGCATCGCCATGCCGCCTTCGGTGACTTCACGGTGCAGCGCGTCGATGGTGACGACGCTGTCGCGCAGCGTGGCGACCTGGCCGATCATGAACATGCCGTCCTTGTACTGGTCGGCTTCGCTGACTTCGACGATCTGGCCGCTGGCATCGCGATTCAGGCCTTTCGAGGCCACGCGCATGCGACCCATGTTCATGTCTTCGAGGCGGTCGCGCAGTTCGTCGGCGCCGACGCCTTCGCGCAGCAACTCCTTGCGTGCATCGCGGAATTCACGGAAGAACGGCGTGTCGACGCAGCGCGTCGAATGGCCCGGGCCGGTCTCGAAATTGACGGTCTTGTCGCAGCTGATCGCCGCGTCGCGGAAGCCCTTGACCACGGCACCGCTGTCGACGATTTCCTGGGTGAACAGGTAGGCCGTGCCCATGATGCAGCCGACCTTCATGCCGCGCGCCGCGAGCGGTGCGGCGAGGGCAGCGAGCATCGCGCCCGAGGCGGCGTTGTGGATGCCGCCGGCAAACAGGATGTGGTACCCGGCTTCGCTGCCCGGCTTCACGTCGGCGAGCAGTACTTCGATCATCTGCTCCCACAGCGGGAAGCTGGCCAGCGGGCCGATGTGGCCACCGCATTCGCGGCCTTCGAACACAAAGCGCTTGGCGCCCTGTTCGATGTACATCCGCAGCAGCGCAGGCGCCGGTGCATGGATGTAGGTCGGGATGCCTTCCTTCTCGAAGTGCGCGGCCTGGTCGGGACGACCACCGGCGATCAGCGCGTAAGTTGGCTTGCACTGCCAGACCGCGGCGATCTGCTCTTCACGCAAGCTGTGCGGCACGAAGCCGAGCAAGCCCACGCCCCAGGGCAGTTCGCTGCCGTCGGCCTGGGTCATGCGCGCCTTGGTCTGCTGGAGCATCTCCAGGATCTGAGGGCCGCGATACAACGCCAGCGCCAGGAACGGCAGGGCGCCGTTCTTCGACACCTGATAGGCGAACTCGGGGGAATCCGAAACGCGGGTCATCGGACCCTGGGCGATCGGGAACGCTGTGCCGTGCGACTTGGCCAAAGCACCGCCCGGTGCCATGAAGCCGGTCGTGACCGCGGATTCGACGTGCTTGAGGCTGGCTTTGCGCACGGCCTGGATGAAGCGGCCGACGTTGCGATACTGGCTGCGATAAGTCGCGGCGAGACCGATGCCCTGGCCGATCGGCATGAACTGTTCGCCGCCGTTCCAGCCGAGGTTCTGGCTCAGCTTCACGCGCCAGTCGGCGAGCGACAGATCGCCGGATTCAACGCGATTATTGTCGTCTTCGGCTGCCTTCAGCGCTGGTGTTCCCGGACGGCTGTAGACGCGGCAGGGAAGATCAACCAGTTCGCCGAACAACCGGGTCTCGGCGCCATTCAGGCGCACGAGTTCGTTCTGCAAGGTTTCCAGCAATGGCGATTCGGCGAGCAGCAGCAGCTGATCTTCGAAGATCACGCCGGCTGCGCCCATGGCGCGCAAGGCTGCGGCGCTGTGCACGCCGATGCCGCCCTGCATGTAGATCGGAAGATCGTTGGTTGCGGCGGCCTTGCCGAGCAGCTTCTGGGCAAGGATGTAGCTGGTATCGGCGCCGACCCAGCCACCCGCTTCATGGCCCTTGGCGATCATGCCGTGATGGGCAAACGGGAACAGGCCGAGATGGGCGACATCGATGACTTCAACGAGCACCCGATGTTGGCCACCCGGTGCAAGCGCAGCGGCAATCTGTGCTTGCTGCGCTGGCGTGCCGGTCAGGATCAGGCTCAGGCCGCGATCGCCGGCTTCGTCGATCAACTGGCCGGCAAGCGGCAGATGCGCGATGTCGAGACGCAGGCCGATACGGCCATCGGTTGCCGTCAGTAGACGGGAAAAGGCACTGGCAGCGCGGGAATCGTCCCGGCTGAATTCAAGGTCGAGAACCCCAGTGCCGCCGGCACGCGCCGTCGCAGCAGCAATTCCGGGGTGGGCGGCGTCAGCCGGGGCTATGGCGAATACATCGAAACTGTCGTGAAGCACTGCCGCTCTCCCTGTTCATTGACGCGGCCACATGACCTTGAATCCCGCCCGACCCTCAACTTCTTGCGGCTCGCGCCGATACCCCATCCGATGACGGTAGTACCGTTCTGACTCGCCTCTGCGGACTATCCCAAGTCGGCAAATGTGCACGCCAGCGGCCGCAGCACCCGGGTCGTTGTTGCAAGGTGCCCGTGTTGAATACTTCCCTGTCAGCGCGGCGGCTCAAATCTGCCGTCGCTTGGTCCTCATGTTGCGATGAGCGGCTGACTAGCGCTTCTTGCCTTCCAGAAACGGAACTTCCAGCACTTTTTCGTGAACGATCGGGCCGTGGCCGAAATAGCCACCTTCGCCGAAGCATTCGCCATGATCGGCCGTGATGACGAAATGCGTATTCAGCGGCGCTTTCGCGATCAGATCATCGAGCACTTCATCGACGTATTCCACGCACTTGATCTGCTGCTTGTGCAGATCGCGCATCTGCTCCTCGTCGAAGAACTTGTCTTCAGTCTCCGCGCCGAGGTTGTCATCCATGCGCTTGAACACGCCGTGCACGCCGGAGATGTGCGGCATGTTCTTCGGATCGAGCATGAACGGGTAATGAGTTTCGCCGAGATTCAGGAAATAGAACTGGGGCTCGGACTTGTCGAACTCGATCTGCTTGACCATGCCGGCGAAGTCGTTGTGATTCGCCATCAGCTTGTAGTCGTCGAAATGCTTGTTCAGATGCGAGAACGGATTCAGCACCGGCAGCGAAACCTTGGCCGAGGTGCGGTAGCCGTTCTGCTGCAGCACATGCGGCAGCGACAACTGCGGAATAAAGCTCTTGAACGAGAGATCCTTGACCGCGAGCCGATCGACCCACAGCGAGAAATCTTTCTTGTAGACCTCGGATGCGAACACGCCCTGTGGGCTCGTGTGCGGAATCATGCCCATCAGGTAGGTGTAGTGCGAAGGGCTCGTCCACGACGCAAACGAATAACGCTTCGAACCGACCCCGATCCTGTCCATATTCGGACGTTTGGCGGCGAGATAGCTGTCATAACGGCAGCTGTCCATGACAATGAAAACGAGGTTATTGGCGGTCATCGCTGTACTTTAGCTGAATGATTCAGGAGAGGGAAAAGTTTACAGGCAGTTTTTTACAGTTATGTCACTGATTCAGTTTATTCAG